>JAYVDQ010000219.1:0-9855 GCA_043749325.1 Chloracidobacterium sp.
CGCGACTTTCGTAATCCTTAATGAACGCCCCGCCTTCCCCATGGTAGGAGCCAGAACTGCGGGACAGATTCGGAGATTGATCAGTGAGGGGAATATACGCCGACTTGAGGATGGTCCTGTTGGTGGAACATCCATAAGCTTCGGGTCGGACGTAGTAGGACATGCACTTGATGCCCCTTTACCGATCTCGGGCGGCTGGAATATATCCCGAATTGCCGATCTTTCTCTTGCGCAAGCTGCCTACCAGTTAGTAACCGAAAAGAAAGTATGGCTGCCATCCATGAACAAGTCCGAGTGTTCGCCAATTAACATAACGACAGTGGGTGCAATCGGAAAAATTGGTCCTTATCATGCTGACGTCAATGGCGATACCTCTACCGGAGGGATACGAGGACCATTCACCGTTTCTCCAATTGGGTTGACCGGAGCACCTACTTATCCGGTTTTATGGTCCCATGACGCCGACAGGGAACGCACAATTTCTTTTGACGCAGACAGTGAAGGGATGCCAAAAAGGGGGGCAACGTCCAAAGAGCAATCATCTGTTGATGATAAAGTCGCCAATGTTTGGGCAACGGCATCTAATTGCCATTTCAACCGTGATTTCCGTTTTAACAGCCAGTCTACCGGGATGCAATTTACGCCCCGTCGAACTATTGGCGGTCGCGCCTGGATTTCAATTCAGCTTGAATCGGTTGCGCAAGAAAAGGCTCTTGTACTCTGGGCAAACACGTCGTTGGGGTTACTGTTACATTGGTGGCATGCAAATAAACAGCAGGCAGGAAGAGGCAGTATTGGAATTTCAGCACTTGAGACTTTGCCAATTCTCGACGTGACCGCTCTTAATTCAAGTCAGCTTTCAACCGTAGAAAAGCTATTCGATTCTTTTTGCTCTCGGCGAATGCTACCACTGCATCAAATGGATTTCGATCCTGTTCGAAAGGATCTGGACGAAGAGTTTACCAGAAACGTATTAGGCTTGGCTGAAGATATTCTAAAGCCGGGTGGGCCGCTAGAATTGCTTCGCTTGAAAATTTCACGGGAACCGTCCATCCGTGGAGCAAAGGTTATTTAATTGGCTGTCCGACCGTAACATTACCTCGTTTCTCAATAAAACTTGAGTAATTACTTCGCGCTAAGTCCTTTAAATACTGCAATTAGAGAGCTTACCACTTTCTTTTAAGACCCCAAGATAAAGTGTTGACTTTCGCTCCGACAACAATATAGTCTATACATGAAAAGGCCGGGTCTCGCGAACCCAGCCTCTTCAAATCTGTTGGCAGCTAAAGACCGCCACAGACGAACTACATTCGAAAGAATATCTCGCCTGCCGGTCTCCTGTCAACGGAAAACACTACGCGTAATAAGGAGGCTCAAACAAATGAGTCGAAAGACCCATCATGTTGTGCCCAACCCGGACGGCGGTTGGGCGGTAAGGCGAGGCGGTTCTGAGCGGGCGTCTGTTTTAACAGACACCAAGCAGGAAGCAATTGACTTAGGCCGAGAGATCAGTCGAAATCAACATTCGGAGTTTATCATCCACGACAAACACGGAGTGATCAGACAGTCCGACAGCCACGGCAATGACCCGTACCCGCCACGAGGGTAGTAATAAAGAAAAAGCCTCGCTGAAATTCAACGAGGCTTTTGATCTTAGGAACCCAGTCGCTATCGCTCCCGGTTCTGACAAGAAGCAAGCAGGGATGCTTGTCGCTCCAGTCGTGACTATTCCGCGATTGCCATTTCTTTCGGCTTGTCCTTATTTCTCGCGTTTTAGGCCGCCATCTGGACCATTGGTTCGGACGTGATCTGGTTTTTCTCCATGACCATCTGCTGATAGAGTTTGCGCATCATCTGCATTTGTTCGGAGGCTAGAGCAGGTCGTCGAGAATCATGACATCTGTACCGGTAAGACGACGCAGCCCGTGTCGTTGGCGACCAAATGATCGCATTCCGATTTAACGGCGGTTGCGGCGTGGATCGCGTCAGGTGTTTTTAGATTGTGGGCTGCGCGGATATTCACCGCTTCGCGAAGGATCGATGTGCTGATCGGAACGAGGTCGATATCGCTGCCGATCAGCAGTGATTCGTAAGCCTTGATCAAAGGTTGATTATTCAGGCTGACCGGTTTAACCAAAACTTCAAGAAGCGTCAGTTCGCTGGTCACTAAAACAATATCGCCGTTTTGAGCGGAAGCCCAGAGAGATTCGAGAAGCGGCCAGTAGCGTAGGTGTTTCTCGACGCTATAGATTATCGGAGCAGAATCGAGATAGATTCGCGAGCCAGGGGGGAAGGCTAGTCGTCCCAAGAGTCACGCTCCGTCCGAATGTATTCATCGATCTCGGCAGGGGTTCTAAATATACCGTTGACACGAATCGAGTTTAGAACGTCGAGAGCCGAACGTCGCTTTTTTGAAGAGCGCGAATCGTGTCCCACGTTCTCCAAAATTATATCGGCCAGACGCTTCTGGTCATCGACAGGAAGCGGCCTCACAGTTTCACGATAGATCGTTTCGACGTTCGCCATAACACCTAGAAAATAGCACAAGTGTCACACTTTTCATAGAAAAAAGCCCCGCCGATCACCCGGCGAGGCTTTTTCTACTGACTTCTGCCTGCTGGCTTCTGACTACTTATTCAGCGATTGCCATTTCCTTAGGCTGGTCTTTCTTCTCGCGTTTGATGCCGCCGATCTGGACCATTGGCTCGGCGGTGATCTGATTTTTGTCCATGACCATTTGCTGATAGAGCTTGCGCATCATCTGCATTTCTTCGGCAGCGGTCTTGGGGCCTTCCATTTCGGGTTTGTTCGGACGCGAAAGATCGACCTCGTTCAGCTTCAAGTTGTGCGTAGCGTCTGCCAGCTCGACTTCCTTACCGCGGGCAAAGACCTCGTGACGGCCGTGGTCTTTGTACCACTGGGCGACGGTCGCGTTTTGGTGCATATGCTCGATGATGTTGCGCCATCCGATGCCGGTGTTGTACGCACAGAACGAAATTTCGCCTTCCTGCGTGCCGTAGGGAATGATGCACATCTCGGTGCGTCGGAAATCGTAGTTGAAAAGGTCCTGGAACCACATGCCGGCAATAAAGAGGAAGTTCCACGGGTCCTTGCGGCGTTTTTCGATATCCTCCATCGTGCGGTCCGGGCCGACCTTGCCGTAGTCTTTGCCCGAAAGACCAAACGACTTGTCAAACTTCTGGAAGATACCAAACAGCGTAAGGCTGTTTGGCGCCCCGTACGGGTTGTAATTTTTGAGCAATGCGAGGCCCATCATGATATTCGAAAACCACTTGCCGCGGTTTGTGTCGGTGATGTGCTGCATGTCTTTGACCAGCCCCTGGATATGGAGGAATTGCGGCACGGGTGCCATCTCCTTATTTTCCTTATTGACCATCACGGCCGTTCCGACGCCGCAGTTCGGGTGGCAGCCGCATGAAACTTGTCCCCAATCATTCTCAGGACCGTGGACAACATCAGCGAAATCGGCGAACGCTCCCATCAATGAAAGCGGGAACCAATCGCGGGTCGGCTCCGTAATGCCGACCTGTTTCTGAACGTCGAGTGCGAGATGCGACAGCGTGTATCGCTGCTGCAGACGGCGAGCTTCGGTAATATGCTCGTCGCGGCCCGTGAACGAGACCGGCTGAAACGCGATGAACGAAATTTTCTTAGGATTTTCGAGAGCAAAACGGATGATCGTGCCGACCTGATCGTTATTGACGCCGTTTACAAGCGTTGTCACAAGGATGATATCCACGCCGGCTTCGTGCAGATTGTTGATCGCGCGGAGTTTGACGTCAAACAAGTTGCCGATCTGGCGGTGCGAGTTGGCGTCGTTGCCGATGCCGTCAAACTGGAGATAGACAAACCGAAGACCGGCTTCGGCTGCTTCGCGGCAAAACTCTTTGCTCTTTGCAAATTCAATTCCGTTGGTCGCGGCCTGCACCGAGTTGTAACCGACTTTACGTGCATAACGCACCGCATCAAGGAAATAAGGGGACAATGTCGGCTCTCCGCCCGAATACTGTACCGACATCTGACGACGCGGTTTGATCGAAATAGCATTGTCGAGGATCTCGGCAACGTCTTCCATCGACAGCTCGTGGACGAAACCAACCTGGTTGGCGTCCATGAAGCACGGGTCGCACATCATGTTGCAGCGGTTAGTCAGATCGACCGTCAACACCGCGCCGCGGCCGTACTTGATCGTTGATGTGCCGTGATTGTGCAGCTTCTCGTCATTGTGCGACTCGATATCGCGGCCCGGAAAAAGCGTCTCGATGTGCTGGAGAAACTTGGCATCTATCGCCATCATGTCCTCGATCTTGCCGTGCTGCGGGCATTCCTTAATCATCCAGACCTCACCGTCACGTTCAATGATCTGGGCCTTGATTTCGCCGATGTTGTCATTCACCAAGGTGGACACATCACGCTCGCCGCTCAGGATCTGCTCGCGGGCCTCAATCACGCACTGCGGGCAGAGCGAATCCGTCGTACGCGGGAATCCAAGCGTAGGCTTGGTTTTCTGCCATGATTTCAGGATCGGCTTGTCCGACCACTTGGGGATGAATGATGCATTGGGCTTGAATTGGTTGACCGACTTCACGGCGTTAAAAACGCCAGCCGCGATGTACGTCAATCCTTTCTCAAAATGCTTTACGGGTCTCATAAGAGGTTCTCCAATCAAAATTTACTTTTATATTACAGGCCTGTCCATAGATGACGGCATACGGGAAACATGGATAACTAAATGTCATTAAGTTATTAGCAATAGGCGTGCCATAGGCCAAACGAGGAGGGCAGCGACCTTAACCTCTTTATGACCAATAGGATAGGACCGATTTTTCGCCATCAAAAATCCATGTGATTATGCGCTATTTCGATACAGAGAGTCACGCCTCGCATTCCGAGACTCATATTGATACACGATATGCAGTTAGCAAGAAGATGACGTCATCCGCGAATCCATCGCATTTCAACCCGCTCCCGCCGTCGCTTAACAGGCGCTTAAGGCACGAGATAGACTAATCTCCAGTCCGGATCGTTCGACTTGACATCATTCCTCGCTAACATCATTATTTACAACAAAAGATACACGTGATTAAAACTTCGTACATATATTGTTCATATTAAGCATCATAGTAAGCTGATACGTGAGTGAAGTTGATGTATTTATTGTAAATAAATAGGTTAGCTGTAGTACAAAACATCTTTACAGATGGAGCACGTTATGTTAAATTCGCAAGCACCTCAAGGGAGTTTGATTTAAAAAGAAGTATCTCAGGATTTCGGGCGAACGGACAAGCGGCATTAACGCGGTTATAGCGGTCTGGATAGATTGATACTTGACTTGAAATTATGTCCATACGCTTCGGGACATCCGGCTGGCGGGCGATCATTGCAGACGACTTTACGTTCGATAGCGTTCGATTCGTAACAGAAGCAATATGTGGTTATTTGAAAACCAGGAGTGAGGTCTCGGGTCAGCAGTTGATCGTCGGACACGATTCGCGGTTCATGGGCGAGAAGTTTGCGTTGTCAGCCGCAAACATAGCGGCGAAGAAAGGCTTTCGCGTACTGCTATGCACCGGGCCGACACCGACGCCGACTATATCACACGCGATACGCGAGCAGCGGGCTGCGGGCTGCGGGAGGGATGAATTTCACCGCATCGCACAATCCGCCGGAGTATCAAGGCATTAAGTTTTCAACTGCGGATGGTGCACCGGCTTTACCCGAGGTTACAAAGCAGATAGAGCATCGCGTCGCCAATAAAATGTCAGGCTACGATGCTGCCGGTGGTGAAATAGTAGATTTTGACCCCCGCCCAGCTTATCTGGACGATTTGAAAACTAAGATCCGGTTCGACGGTTTAGCTGCCGCGAAAGGCAGATACGCATACGACGCGATCTACGGAACGGGACGCGGCTATCTTGACAAAGCGTTGCGAGATCACGGTTTAGAGGTCGAGACGATTCACGATTGGCGTGACGTTACATTTGGCGGACAGCCGCCTGAACCAGGGGAAGAGCACCTCGACGAGCTAAGAGCGGCGGTCACGGGAAAAGGTTTGACACTGGGGCTCGCGACAGATGGCGACGGCGACCGGTTTGGGATTATTGACGCGGGTGGCGAGTTTATCACGCCGAACCAACTGATCGCACTTTTGACAGATTATCTTGCGGAGAGCCGCGGTTGGACACAAGGCGTGGCGCGCAGCGTGGCGACGTCGCATTTGGTTGACAGAGTTGCAGAATCGCGGGGCCTCACGCTCCACGAGACGCCGGTGGGGTTCAAATTCATCGGCGACTTGATAAATAGGGACGAGATCATCCTTGGCGGAGAGGAATCCGCCGGCCTCTCGATTCGCGGGCATTACCCCGAAAAAGACGGCATCTTGGCCTGTCTTTTGGCAGCCGAAGCGGTCGCCGAGCGAGGTATGAGTTTGACGAACCAGTTAAATGAGCTTTACAAGCGGGTCGGCAAACTGGAATCGGGAAGGATAGGGGTTAAGTTAACGCCCGATGTTGCCGATAAGCTAAAAGAAAAGCTGGCACATGAGCCGACCGAGATCGGCGGCAGGGCGATTGAAAACATTAACCGCATGGACGGCGTGAAATTCTTATTTGAGAACAACGCCTGGATGCTGATGCGGCCGTCGGGCACCGAGCCCATGGTCAGGATATACGCAGAGAGCGAAAACAAGCAGGAACTGGAGGAAATACTTGAGCACGGCCGCAAATATTTACTGGGATGATTCGCGAGGCGCTCTCGCAACCGCGAAACGATCCGCAACCACCAGGCCCCGCCGGGCTAAATCAGCCCCGGCGAGCCGCCGGATCGCTCCGTGGTGGCTGTCGTTCCTAATCGTAATCTCAATATTTGTGATGCTCGGTGTTTCGATAAATTTTCGTGCGTTTTCTGAAATGAAAGAAGAGGCCACTCAGAATACTCAGCTGGCCGCACAAATACAAAATCTTATGGATGAGAATCTGGCTCTCCAGGAAGAGATCCATACGTTGAAGAGCGATCCGAATGCGATCCAGCGCGAAGCTAAAAGGATCGGTATCGGCCTTCGACAAGAAAAAGTTCCGGTGCCGGCGAACTAAACGAACGCGGAGGAGTTTGTTCGCTGGGCACATTGCCCTACCCATTGAAAATCCGCCTTTTTGCCTACATCTCCGCGACGCCTACAGCACATCCTATCTGATTATCAGCGGCTTTAGTTTCCCGAAACTTAAGCCGCACTTCTCTTTAAATAATTAGTTTTCTGTGCGTAAGATTAAACACATACACGTAAGCATATATGATCGAGTGAGCGGCGTGAACTAGGTATTACGAGCCCGTCGCACCATCAAATCTCGACCTTTGTAGCAAACATCGTTAGCACCTGACGAAAGTCCTCGGCTCGCGGCAAGAGCACGTCACGCAAACCATGGCCAGTACGTCGTTTGAAGAAAACGAATACTACGATAAATATCAACGTGTAGCACACGGTCGAAACAACCGCCGCTCCGCGCCCTCCGTAACGAGGAACAACCAGCAGGTTAACCCCGGCGTTCAGTATCAACGTTATAACCCAGGAGATAGGGAGCAGAATGGGCAAACCGGTTCCCACGAAATATTGAGCTAAAACGACCTGAATGCCGATGAAAAAGACGCCCGGCAGCAGCAACCACAATTGTAGGGGCAGATCTCCGAACGC
This sequence comes from Chloracidobacterium sp., assembly GCA_043749325.1. GTDB lineage: Bacteria > Acidobacteriota > Blastocatellia > Pyrinomonadales > Pyrinomonadaceae > OLB17. The sequence continues at coordinate 7,709 of JAYVDQ010000219.1, forward strand.
CGGGCCGTAGACCGTCGTCAAGAGCAGTGAACCGGGCACACTGACCAAACACGCCGCACCCAAGATAAGCGATGTGTGGCGGGCCACACGGCAGGTAAATTTGCCCCCTTCATCCTGTGTCGCGGCTACCCGCATCTGCAATATGTGCGAGATAGCATACGGCAGCAGTAACAGAAAAAGGGTGCATTGCGTGGCGACGGCATAGACGCTCGCCTCGGCTGGCCCGCGAAAGTAGTTCACGACAAGCAAGTCTAGGCGAGAGACTAGAAATGTGGATATCCATAAGACGTGCCCTTTGAACGCATATCGCATCATTCGGAGCAGCAGACCAAAATCGCCACGCCATTTCCCCTCCGGCGAACGTCTCGCCATATAGCGAATAAAGAGAATAGCGGTCAATAGCATCACAGCCGCGCTCGCCGCGGCATTAAACGATACCAGCATCCACAGCCCGCCACTGAAAAAAAACAGCACCGCAACGGCGTTGATAAGCACAAATGACTGGTTGAGGAGATCGAGAAAATTAAATTTTTTGACCTCGCCTTGTGCCAAAAAGAGATTCGTCAGGATGATCGTTATCAATTGGAACGGCACGCCCAACAGTCCTACTACGATCAACCCCGGCGGCACACCGGGCAAAAAGAACGGAGAGAACAGCCACACGGCCAAACCGCAGACAGATCCGCTTAAAAGTGCAAAGAAAGTTCCATTTACAGCCGCCGGAATCAAAAGCTCCCGATCACCGGCCGTAAAATATGTGTTCGCTGTGTTCAGGCTAAAAAGGCTGAATTGGGTGATTCCTGAAACCGTAACATTCAAGACAACCAGAGTTCCTAAGCTCTCGGCACCGAGAAGGCGCGCAACCAGTATTCCCGCCAGCACGCTGTTAGCGGCCATCAGGACTCGCGCGGCAAACGTCAAGCCAACGCTAAATGAAAATCGTTGGGGATTTTCCAAACTCAATAACCTAACCCACCTGGATCTCGGCGACTGGCTCCCGCGTCTTACCCAACACCGCCAAACTCAGGCCCATCAACAGATAAAATATCATTACAACCTCGGAGTCGCCCCAGTTGTAATGGACCAGCCCGCTCGAGAGAAAACCAACGCAGCCGCCGAGGCTGCCGAGCAAAATGCCCCGTTCGAACCAGTCAAGGCCCTTTCGCCGGAATCCGCGCCAGAGCATTCTCAAATAGAAAAACATCCATGTTATCCAGGCTAGCAGAGTCGGGACACCGCGTTCGAAAGCAAACTCCAGATAGTCCGAATGCATGTGCCCCATCGGCAGATTGCCGTTATCGAACATATTCCAGTCCTGCCAGTGGGTCTTTAACGAATCCATGCCGATGCCGACGGCGAGATGCCGGGGGGTCGATACAAGAACGCCAAAGCCCTCGCGCCAGACCGTCATCCGCCAGGTGGTCGATCCGTCGCTGGTATCGACGAACGCGACATTTCGCTTTTGCTGCAAATAATAGATCCCGGCCAGGGATACGGGAACCGCACACAACATGCATATCAATACCGTTTTACGGCTTGTGCCCACAAGGATCATAACGGCGGCCGAAACGAGAAATCCTGCCCACGAAGCCCGCGTTACCGTCAGGAAAAGCCCGGCACAAAAGGCTGCCAGTGTCACGGCAAGCAATAGGCGGTTTCGCACAAAAAAACCGCCGGGCACGAGTATCAGCAGCCCGAATACGAGAGAGGCTATTAGCTGGGTGGCCCCGGCATAGGTCGTGTAATGCCCGTAAAATCCGGCTGTCCGAATATCGCGCCCGCGCGACCATTCGGCAATGCCAAAGCGACCCGCGTTGTCGCCCGATTCCAACATGGCCGAAACCGGCACGTTGTAATCGAGGAGAAATTCGTAGTGATAAACATGCAGCTTAGCGACCCCGTTTTCTGAGGATCTGACGGCATTTGCCAGTTCGTCCGGCGAATTTACACTTTGACCGTTGACCGTCAGGATAGTGTCGTTTTCCTGAACCCCCGCCGCTAATAACGGGCTGTTGGCAGTAAGATGTACAACCTTCAGGTTTTTTCCGATTGCTGTCTGCCCGATCGTGTACGCCGCTGTAAGCGTCCCGGAAACAAGCAGCACCACGACCAGCCGTTTTATCCATTTGGCATCGCTAATGCTCTCG
>JAYVDQ010000220.1:0-2735 GCA_043749325.1 Chloracidobacterium sp.
GATCCTTCAGGAATCTGCGCTAAAGCACGAAGACATTGGCCGTAAATTTCTACACGAAAAAGAAGCTCTAATTAGACTCGACCATCCCGGTATCGTCCGTATTCTGGATTCAGGCGCGCTGACGGACGGTAACCCGTTCATGGTAATGGAATTTATCGAGGGCTACTCTTTACGAAAGGTCTTGCGAACAACTGGGAAATTGTCTCTTGACGTCGTCGCTGATCTGATCGAATCGATAACCGATGCCCTCGCAGCCGCACATTCGAAAAATATACTTCACCGCGACATCAAACCTGAAAACATAATGCTCACTCCGCAGGAAGACGATTTTGACCATGTGCGGCTGATTGATTTTGGCATCGCCAGGGTCGGTGAATCTCAGCTCGCTCCGGCGACAGTGACCTCTCGAAGTATTGGCACAATAAGGTATATTCCACCCGAACAACTTATCGGAAGGCTTGATCTGACACCTGCTGCCGATATATATTCGGTTGCGATCGTCGCCTACGAGATGCTGACTGGTGAATTGCCGTTCAAACCCAAGGCGATCGCCGAGATGTATAAGTTGGAGCAGGAAGGCGTTAAAACGCCGCCGAGCCAATTACGTACAGATCTGCCCAAGGCGGCGGAAAAGATACTTTTGTTGGCCCTCGAATTCGAACCCGAAAATCGGCCGCAGAACGCACGTGCTTTCGGACGCGATCTGGCGCGGGCGTTACGGGGCGAGGCGGTTAGCGGATCACGCAATCCAATTAAGACCGTGCTGAGAGTGCTAATAGGATTTTTTGGCGCCGGTACGATTTTGCTTTTGGGCTTCATTATTTATGGAATATTGAGTGCCAAACCGGGGCCATCCGATCTTGGTGAGAATACTGAAATCACTGATATAAATAAGCCGGATTCTATTGTGAAACATCCCGAATCGACATTGCCGGACACATTTGACCGCTATTATGAAGGTAGCGTTGACGGGAAACGGCAGACCCCGCTGATCATGCAATTAGTGCGGACTAAAGCGATCCTTAAAGGCTTGGCAAAGACTGTATCAACTTTTGACGAACTATCCGGATCAATTGATCCGGATGGCAGTTTTCAGGTAAATGGCACACCGGTCGGCAAGCCGACGACCGGCATTTGGAAGGGACGGATAAATCTCGACGGCACAGTCACCGGCACGTGGACGACAAAGGACGGGACAAACTCATCGTCTTTTAAAGTGACCGAGAAGATAATTAATAATACCACCAACGAAAACAAATAAATTAAATTAGACCTATCAAGACATGCCGTAATATAATACCATTTAAGTAAGGAGACTATGTCTTTTGTCTAATGATCGGGCGGGCGCTCGTCAATGGTTTTTCGAGTATGTTCCGCATCAAAAAGTTGATATTCGTCCTTGCATTGCTCGTTTGCGGTTGCGGCGGCCCTGAAAAGCCGTCCGTGTTGCCCACCGGAACGTTTAATATCATTCCTCTGCCGAATGAGATCACCCCAAACCAAGGCGAGTTTGAACTGAATCGACAGACGACCATCGTGGCGTCGGACCAAGCCGGACTTTCAGCGGCAAATGCCATAAACGATACTCTAAGTGTGAGTTACCATTTTTCACCCCTTACGATCAGCGGCGTCGCCGGACCGACGAATTCGATAATCCTGACGTCCCGGCCGCAGCCCGACGGCCAGCCGATAAAGGATGAATCCTATGAACTAAATGTCGGGCCGAAGGGGGTTGAGATCACCGGAACGGAAAGCGGGCTGTTTTACGGAGTTCAGACGCTGATCCAGATGATTCCGAACGACGTTAATAACGGCATTCGAATACCGGCCGCAGAGATTAAGGACGCCCCGCGATTCCGCTATCGTGGTTTTCACCTCGACGAAGCCCGGCATTTCATGGGCGCTGACTTTGTAAAAAAATATATTGCCCTCGCCGCCCGTTATAAGCTCAACTATTTTCACTGGCACCTGACGGACGATCAGGGCTGGCGGATTGCGATCGAAAAATATCCACTACTGACCGAAGTCGGCTCGACGCGGCCCGAATCAGTAAGAGCCGAGACTTACCTGAAAAAACAACCTTACGTCGGCGACAAAACGCCGGTCGACGGTTTTTACACACGCGAGCAGATCGTCGATATTGTTGCGTTCGCCAAGGCCCATTCAGTCACCATCATCCCCGAGATCGAAATGCCCGGCCACGCGTCGGCGGTGATCGCCTCTTATCCAAAATACGGCTGCATACCCGGTACCAAGGTAAAGACTACGTGGACCATGTCGCCCAATGGATTTCCCGAGATCCTTTGCCCGTCAGAGGAGACGATCACATTTTTGACTGATGTGCTTGATGAAGTGATGGATATGTTCCCCGATTCACCATATATCCATGTCGGCGGCGACGAAACTAATCTTTCCCAATGGAAATCATCTAAGGTCGTTCAGGGTATCAAGATACGCGAGGGTTTCAACGACGACTTTCAGGTGCTTAAGTGGTTCATCGACCGGATCGGCGACCACGTCGCACAGCGCGGAAAAAAAATCATCTGCTGGGACGATATGATCGAGAAAGGTCAATATCCGAATGCCACGATCATGTCATGGAAAGGCTCCCAGATCGCCAAACTTGCGGCCATTGCAGGCCGCGAAGTTATCATAACGCCGTATGAAAGGCTTTACTTCGATCATCCGCAGAGCTCCGCCGCCGAAGAAGCCAAAAGCTTTGGCCCTGTTATCAC
>JAYVDQ010000221.1:0-6008 GCA_043749325.1 Chloracidobacterium sp.
TTCTCGGCAAGCAAGATCAAATGGCTGCTCGACAATGTCGAGAGTGCCAGAGCCCGCGCTGAAAACGGTGATCTGGCCTTTGGCACGGTGGATACATGGCTCGTGTGGAAACTAACCAATGGCAGGCTCCACATCACCGATCCGTCTAATGCCTCGCGCACGATGCTTTACAATATCCACACTCTGTCATGGGACGACGATCTGCTCGGTATATTCGACGTGCCGCGAGCCCTTCTGCCGGATGTACGATCCTCATCAGCGGTTTACGGCGAGATCGAATCGCCCGTCCAACTTAGAGGTATAGCGATCGCCGGCATCGCGGGTGATCAGCAGGCGGCCCTTTTTGGCCAGGCTTGTTTCGATGCCGGATCGACAAAGAATACCTATGGCACCGGCTGCTTTATGCTACAGAATGTCGGCACGCGACCAATCGCGTCGAAAAACCGACTGCTCTCGACGGTCGGGTGGCAAATTGACGGTCTTACCGAATACGCTCTTGAGGGCAGCGTTTTTATCGGCGGGGCGGTCATCCAATGGCTGCGAGATTCGCTTGGGGTGATCGACAGCTCGTCTGATGTCGAGGCCCTCGCCGCATCTGTTCCTAATAGCGGCGGCGTCTATTTCGTTCCGGCCTTTGCGGGCCTCGGCACGCCGCATTGGGACCAGGAAGCCCGCGGACTAATCATCGGCCTGACACGCGGTACGGGCAAGGCTCACATTGCACGAGCGGCTGTCGAATCGATCGCCTTTCAGACTGCCGATCTGCTGTGGGCGATGCGTGCGGATTCGAATGCCGATCTGAAGGAACTCCGGGTCGATGGGGGTGCGACGCGTAACGATGCTTTGCTCCAATTTCAGGCGGACATTTTGCAGATACCGATCGTTCGGTCAAAAACGGCTGAGACAACGGCGCTTGGTGCGGCGTATCTGGCCGGGCTTGCGGTGGGGTTTTGGTCGTCAAAGAGCGAGCTTGCCCACCATTGGCAAGGGGATATGATCTTTTCTCCAATGATGCCGGCAAATGACGCCGAGCGGCTTATGCAACGATGGCACGACGCTGTGCAACGTTCCTTGTATTGGGAAAATTAGATCTGAGGGCACGCGATCGTGCCCTCAAAAATCAAATAACTATTACTTAAACTTCGCCGTTCTCGCCCTTCGATTTGCCGCGTTCGGCTGCGGCCTGCGAACTCGGCAGCGGGATGCCTACAGCATCAGCGTTTACCAACGGCTCATCGCCTTCGTTCCGTTCATCGGAGACATCGGCGATGATCATCTTGCCGGTCTGCTTGGTAAACATCAGAGCGTCTTTCTCGGTGTCGAAATCGACCATCACAAAATCGCCTGTCTCGACCTGCTCGGTCGCGACAAGATTTGAGAGCGGGTAAACGAGGAATCGCTCGATCGAACGCTTGAGATGACGGGCCCCGTACTTGAGATCGATGCCCTCGCTAAGCAAAAATTCCTTTGCTTCGGTATTGCATTCAAAGATAAATTTCGTTCCTGCGGATTCAGTGATCCGGTCCTGGACCGACCGCAGTTCGATATCGAGAATCTGTCGCAGGTGATACTCCTTGAGGCTGCGAAAGACGACCACCTTGTCGATACGGTTCATAAACTCGGGTGAGAATTTACGTTTTGCGGCCTCGAGAGCGGTGCGATAGATCTTGGTGTCGATCTCATTATCCTGTTTGGCCTGGTCGGTTTTCGTTGGTGCAAAACCGATGCCGCCGGAGATCATGTCGGACATTTCGCGGGCACCGAGATTGGATGTCATTATGACGATCGTTTTAGAAAAATCGACGCGGCGGTTGTCGCCCAATGTCAGCGTTGCCTTGTCGAGGATGCCGAGCAGCAGCTGCCACAGCGAATCCGAGGCCTTTTCGATCTCGTCGAAAAGCACAAAGGTCAGCTTGGTCTCATCGGTATGGGCCTTATCGAGATTTTCCTGCGTCAGCATCGGCGAGGTCTCGCGGTGGCCGAGGTATCCCGGAGGCGAGCCGATCAGCTTGGCGATTTCGTGTGAATGTTGAAACTCGGCACAGTCGATCTTGACGACGGCGTACGTATCGTTAAAGAGCACGTCGGAGGCGGCCTCGACCACGCGGGTCTTGCCCGATCCGGTCGGGCCGAGAAACAGCATCGTGCCGAGGGGCCGCGAAGGATTATTCATCCCCGCCAGATAGATCTGGAAAAGGCCGGTGACACGCCGGACGGCGCGTTCCTGGCCGACGATCAAGCTGGAGAGCTTATCCTCGAATTCGGCCGCCCGCGGACTTTTACGTTCGGGGTCGAGCAAAATACCCTTATCGGTTGTTTCTTTTTTCTTGGCCTGTTCCTGTTTCATCTTCTTACCTCTTAAGCGGGATCCACTTGGTTCCGCTTATCTCAAGAACGATTCTTGATTTGGTACTTGCCGAAAATCATCGGCACATACGTCGTCAACAATGATGATTTCAAAAGGTTATTAGTTGGCTGGACTTTGGATTCTGGAGGGTGTCCAGAGGATTGAGGATCGAGTATGAAGGCCCGCCTCTATTCTATGATTAACACATTAAACAAAGTCAGCGCAACACAAAAAACAGAAAGTTCGAACTTTTTCTGGAATTCAAGCCCATTAGAAATATCGACGCTGTCATACAAAGTCAGAATTGGGAGCGGTAGCGACCGGATTCATGTTGCCGTCATCCGGGAATCCGGTCGCTCCCGGTTCCGACTGGTTCTAATCGTAATATTCCAAGCCCAAATGGGTGATCAATTCCTCGCCCCGCAGGTGGCGGAGAGTGTTTTTTAGCTTCATCAACTGGATAAAAAGATCATGCTCGGGGTACAGGCCCGGAGCGGTCTGCGGTGCTTTGAAATAGAACGACAGCCATTCCTGGACGCCCTTCATTTTGGCACGCTGCGCAAGGTCCATGAATAAAGCCAGGTCTAATGCCAGCGGCGCGGCGAGGATCGAATCGCGGCAGAGGAAATCGATCTTGATCTGCATTTTGTAGCCGAGCCAGCCGAAAATGTCGATGTTGTCCCAGCCCTCTTTGTTGTCGCCGCGGGGCGGGTAGTAGTTGATGCGGACGACGTGCGAAAAATCACCGTACAGGTGCGGGTAAACCTCGGGCTGGAAGATATGTTCGAGCACCGAGAGTTTTGAGACCTCTTTCGACTTAAAATTTTCGGGGTCGTCGAGGACTTCGCCATCGCGGTTGCCGAGGATGTTGGTCGAGTACCAGCCGTCGAGGCCGAGCATTCTCGATTTCAGGCCGGGAGCGAGGATCGTCTTCATCAGCGTCTGGCCGGTCTTGAAATCCTTGCCGCAGATCGGCATTCCGGTCTGGTTGGCAAGCGCGGTTAACGCGGGAATATCGACCGTCAGGTTCGGAGCACCGTTGGCAAAAGGCGCGCCCGATTTGAGGGCGGCGTAGGCATAGATCATCGACGGAGAAACAAACGGATCGCTGTCATACATCGCTTTTTCGAGCGATTCTATCGTCTGATGAATCGCCGATTCCTCAATGTAGATCTCGGTCGAGGCGGCCCAGACCATGACCAGGCGGTCGCAGTTGTTGTCAGACTTAAACGTAGCGATATCAGCAATTAGCTGCTCCGCTAAGTCCATCTTGTTCTTGCCGGTCTTGACGTTTTCGCCGGTTATCCGCTTGACGTAATTCTGTTCGAAAACGGCGGCCATTGGCTTGAGCGACGAAAGCGGTTCGGAGAGTTGATTAAGAAGATCCTTATCCAAAACTCCGGCGTTCATCGCGGCATCATATGCGCTGTCGTGAAAAATATCCCACGCGCCAAACACGATATCGTCGAGCGATGCCAACGGCACAAAATCCTTTATCAGCGGCGAGCGATTGTCAGTACGTTTGCCGAGACGGATCGTGCCCATCTGTGTGAGCGAACCAACGGGTTCGGAAATGCCGCGTTTCACGGCCTCAACGCCCGCCACCAAAGTCGTGCTGACGGCACCCAGACCGACGAGCAGGACACCAAGTTTCCCCGTTGCGGGGGCTATCTCCACACCTTTATCAACCATCAATTTCCTCCGAAAACATAAACATTAAGAATAACTTTCAACGATAATTTAGGCAAATGCTCCGGTCAGGACCGGGAGCGGGAGCGACCGGATTCCGGGACAGTCGGCAATAGGAATCCGGTCCCTACCGCTCCCGGTTCTGACTAAAATCTGATCAGCCGCCCGCCTTGTATCTCGTGCATTCTGACGGCGATTGAAACGGCATCGATCTGGTCGTCGAATTGGCCGCCGGGAAAGAAGCCGCTTCGTCGATAAAATCGGCGTTCCACCCGCCGCGAACGAGGATTGCCTTCCCTTCTTCGGCAAGGCTTGGCCATTTGAGGGAGCCGCTCAAGTGCCAGAATAACCCTTTGTTTGGGAGCATCGACGGGAAATTTCGACATTTATGCGGCGAGATCGCGCTCGGTGATAAACGCTTCGAGCACGGGCAAATCACTCTCCAACGCATCGTTAGGCCCGAACTCCGTCACCAACGCTACCGGTTCTGACAAGAAATAGCTAGCTGCAATATACGCGGTAATCGATCTCGGCAAAGATGTTGTCGCGGCTTTCGATCTCGGAGAGGAGGTCGAGTTGGTCGGAGGAGAGAACCACCCCGTCAGCCCCTTGAACAGCAGGAGCTGCTACCCCTCCTTCGTAAGGAGGGGAGCTTTGCTCGAGCATGTTGGCAAGCAGGTCAAAGCGGTGGATGTGCGACTGGAATCGCCGCGACGAGTATTCGACGGTCGTGCCCTGATAGATCTGAAACGCCCAGTCGGAGGATTGGGCGAGGAGCAGCTCGCGGGCGGCTTGATTCGCTATGCGAACCGCTAACGCTTGACGCGGAGACGCGGAGACGCCGGGACGCGGAGACTCAGATCCCTGCGTCCCTGCGTCGCTCCCTCTCTCCCTCGAAACTTGATCCGCCAGCCGCGTCATCTTCCTTTCCGCGTCGTGCTGGAACGGGTACATCCATGAGTTGCCCTCGTTGATCCAGACCTTGTAGTAGCCGTTTTCGCCCCAGCTTGAGGCGGTCGGTTTTTGAACCTGGATGGGGAGGCCGGCGTCGAGAAAATCGCCGGGCGTGATGCATTCTATATCGTTTTGATCGAAGTGAATTTTCTTGAAAAAGAAATCGATGAACTGCGGCCCCTCAAACCACCAGTGGCCATAAAGCTCTGCATCGTAAGGGGATACTACGAGCGGCGGGTGCCCCTCGAACGTCTCGCGGAGCTTGTGCGCCTGCTTAATGCGTTCGCCGATAAAGTGCATCGCGTTCTCGGCGGCCTTTTCTCTCGCAAGCTTGGGCAAGTACGGCTTTTTTAGGTTTTGCGGCACGTCGCGGCCCGTGATGCGGTGATATTTGAGGCCGAGATGCTTGCGGTTGCCGTCCGAATCGAGATACGGCCTGATGTAATCGAGCGGGGCGTCCCAGCCGATGTCGCGGTAAAATTCGCGGTACAGATCATTGCCCGGATAGCCGATCTCCGCCGACCAGACTTGCTGGCTCGTATCGACATCGCGGGCAAAAACGGCGGTCCCATTCGGGCATACGACCGGTGCGTGGACGCCGTATTTCGGCCGCGGATCGCCGTAAAGTATGGCGTGCGTGTCTGATATAAAATACTCTATGCCCGCGTCTTTTAAAAGGTCCTCGACACCGGGCTCGTACGCGCATTCGGCGAGCCAGATGCCACGCGGCTGGCGGTGAAAATGCTTTTTGTAATTCGCGACCGCGATCTGCACCTGTGCGCGGCGGGATTCGATCGTCGAGATCAACGGCATAAAACCGTGTGTCGCACCGCAGGTTATTATCTCAAGCACCCCTTGATCCTGCAGTTCGCGAAAGGCGGTGATTAGGCTGCGGTGGTAACGGTTGTTCCACAGCCTCAAAGACGCCGAGAGGTTATCGACGTACATTTTCGCGGCATCGTAAAACTCATGCGATTCGCGTGTGGTGCGGTCAAGCTCCTTTTTTGCCAGTTCGAAC
>JAYVDQ010000222.1:0-2298 GCA_043749325.1 Chloracidobacterium sp.
AATAACAATCTCTGGGGTCGAAAGATGTGCGAACTCCTCTTTCCGCCATTCGAACACGGAAAACCGGGCGTTCGAGATGCCAGCGAATTCATCCGTGCAGTAAGTGCAGCCCGCCAGATGCGATTCGAATTTTCTGCGTTCTGCCGAGCCGATCTCGTCGTAAATATAAGCGACTATATCGTCCGCGAACCCACATTCTTCATGTTTATTACCGTTATTCAACATAACTTCACCTAGTTATACGACCTCAACCGGCGTTCGTTCCAACCTCATTTTCAACTGCTTCAGCGCCGTATACAATCGGCTCTTGACCGTGCTCAACGGCAGTTCCAACGTCTCTGAAATTTCCTGAAAGGTCATTTCCTCAAATTCCTTCATCACGATCACCTGCCTGAGATCGGTTGGAAGGGCCCCGACTGCCTGCCTGATCAGGATCATCCGCTCGGCCTTTTCCGCTTTCTTTGCCGGGGAATTATGCAGCGGAGCGATAAATGTCCGCTCCTCCGCACCGTCTTCGTCGTCAAGGAACTCCTCAGCTCTGGATTTTGCCCGCCGTTTGGTTGTCAAACATTGGTTGATCGCAATGCGGTGCAGCCATGACGAAACCTTTGCCTCGCCGCGAAAATTTTTCAAATTGCGAAACGCCGCGATAAAAGCCTCTTGAGCAGCATCCCGTGCATCATCCTCACGGCCGAGCATACCGAAACAGAGAGCGAATATCTTCCGCTCCCACCTTCTAACGATTTCGCCGAAGGCGTCTGGATCTTCCCGTACTGCCAGTTCGACAAGCTGCTCATCGGTCAAATTTATGTACATCAACCCGTGTCAACTCTCTCTTCCACGAGAATAATAGCTCAAAGAGCATAATCGATGCGAAACCCGTGTCGCACTCAAATACTTAGACGCCAAAATCGGCCCAAAAGTCTAAATCTCCGAGATTTTCCCAAATGTGAAATTTCACATAATGTGCTTATATGACCTTTGACATAAAACCGACAGTCCCTAAAGAAGACACCTTCGACAAACTCGACATCCGCGTCGTCCGTATAGTTTCGGTCAAACTAGCCGCCAGTGCCCCGAAACCGGCATACGTCATCGCCGTCGATTTCGGCAAGTTCGGCGTCCGAACCTCGGTCGGTAGGTTTACGCAGCACGCGGCGGACGAATTAAAAGGGAAACAGATACTCGGCATACTGAATTTCGAACTGCGGGAGATCGGCGGCGTCACGTCGGAATTTCTGTGCTTGGGAGTCCAATATCCAAGGGCCAACAGCGGCGAAGCGACGATCGTCACGCCGCTTATCGAGCCAAAGATCGGAAGTAAATTATTTTAGAAATTAGTAAGCCCGCGCAAATACAACCCGCAGGCTCGAAGGTTCGCCCGAATAGACGCATTTACCGGATTCTTCTTCCGCGTCAAGCGGAATGCAGCGGATCGTCGCTTTGGTCTCATTTTTGATCTTTTCCTCGGTTTCGGCGGTGCCGTCCCAGTGAGCAAGAATGAAACCGCCTTTTTCGATCTGGATCTTGAAATCTTCCCAAGTATCGATCTTATGAGTGTTTTCCTCACGGAAACGCAGGGCCTTTTGGTAAATCGCTTGCTGAATCTGTTCGAGGAGAATTTTGACGGTATCGACAACTGAGTCCAGGGCAACCGACTCTTTTGTGAGCGTGTCTCGGCGGGCGACTTCGACGGTGCCGGCTTCGAGATCGCGCATGCCGAGGCCGAGGCGGACGGGAACACCTCGCAGCTCGTATTCGGCAAACTTCCAGCCCGAGCGTTGATTGTCATTGTCGTCGTATTTGACCGAGATTCCGGCGGCTTTCAGCTCCTCGACGACTGGTGCGACCGCCTCGGAGATGGTCACGAGATCCTCAGGCGAGCGGTAGATCGGGATGATAACAACCTGAATCGGGGCGAGCTTGGGCGGCAGGACGAGGCCATTGTCATCGGAGTGGGCCATGATGAGGGCTCCCATCAGACGCGTCGAAACGCCCCAACTCGTCGCCCAGGCGTATTCTTGTTCGTTTTCTTTATTGACAAATTTTACATCGAAAGCTTTCGCAAAATTCTGCCCGAGAAAATGCGAAGTGCCCGACTGCAAAGCCTTGCCGTCCTGCATCAAGGCTTCGATACAGTAGGTCTCGATGGCCCCGGCAAATCGTTCGTTAGGCGATTTGAGACCTTTCAGCACCGGCAAAGCGATCCAGTCCTCGGCAAATGTCGCGTAGACGCCGAGCATTCGCTCGGTCTCTTCGACGGCTTCCTGTTCGGTCGCGTGTGCCGTGTGGCCTTCC
>JAYVDQ010000223.1:0-2290 GCA_043749325.1 Chloracidobacterium sp.
GGTGTTAACTACATAGTACAGAAAAAGATCTCTGATAGTGAGGGGATTTATTCTTTTCCTAGTAACAGCCTTAACCTCAAAGCCGACGAAGGGCCATCAAATGATGACGAGCGTCACCGCCTTTCTGGGAATATCAACTGGAAGATTCGAAGGGGATTATTGCTAACGGCGACCTACAAAATTGATTCCCCGCTGCCTTACACAATCACAACTGGTTTTGATGGAAATAAGGACACAATATTTAATGATCGGCCAGATGGTATATCCCGAAACAGCGAGCGTGGTAGATGGAGAAGGCAATTAGATATGGGGCTTTCGTATACATTTTCATTCTATCGGATGGAAAAGAGTAGAAAAGGAAAAACTAAGATCATCTACTCAGGGTCGGAAATCACGCGAGATAATGAAACGATAGAACGGAACAAAAGGTTTCAGACGAAATTCTACGTTTCTGCATTCAACATTTTTAACAGTTCGAATTACATTAATTTTGTAGGGGTTCAGACGTCCCCTTTGTTCCGACAACCTATAACAGCAGCCCCATCGAGGAGAGTCGAGGTTGGTCTACGGTTGGGATTTTGAAGGTATTTGCTGGTCAGGAAGCGTCAAAAAACATTAGTTTTCTGACGCTTGGTTTCGACGGATAAAATAGGTGGAAATATCGAGTCTTGGGGCCTTAGAGTCCGATAGGTTTTTTGACGCCCTAAATAAAATCTTTCAGCCCCAAGATTAAATCCGTTGCCAATACGTTACCAAAAGTTGACCAGAAAAAGATAAAATTGAATGGTTGAAACCCTTTTCACACGGCGTAAACTATTGATTTATTTAAGAATATCCAACTATTCAATTATTATTAAAGGGCGTTATCCATGGAATGGCATTGCAGAGGTCAAGGGTTCGATCCACCTCGTCGCCACCATGTTTAAACGTCTATCCGCTGTGGGTTTTTTGCGGCGGCTTTGTTTTTTCTGACCAGATAAAGCAAAACACCGGACAGCAGCCCCGCGAAAACGACCACCAGATGGCGAATATCCGCTTCCGGATCGCTCAGCGTTGCCCAAATAACAACCAAAGCAAAGCTCATAGGCAAGATCGTGATGAGGACCAATGCCGCCCAGCCGCCGCGGACCTTGAACGGCCGCTCGAGATCCGGCTCGCTCCTCCGCAAAGCCATTAGCGCAATGAATTCGAGCAAGAGTTCGGCTGAATAGAGAACGATGTCCACCACCACCAGCTTTCCGAACGGCAGCGCAGCAAATAGTGCCGCCATAAAGCACGCGACGACCAAAGCGTTGGTCGGCACGCCGGTCTTTGCATTGGATTTAGAAAGAAAACCCGGCAGCCAGCCGTCCACAGACATCGCAAAGGGAAGTCGCGATGCATAGAGAATCTGCGAATTGAACAGGCTCCACGCCGACGACAGGGCCGCGAAAGCGATGCAAGAGCCAAGCACGGCACCGCCAAGCTGCTCGGCGATGACTGGAAATCCGGCTGTCTCGTTCCAAACCTCAGCGTCGGTCGTAAACCCGATCAACGCAAATGTCGGGACCAGATAGACAACGATCGAAAGGCCGAGGGCAGCAAACAATGCACGTGGATAGTTTTTTGCAGCTCCATTGACCTCGCCGGCAAAGGTCGACACATTATCCCAGCCGCTGTAATTCCACATCACGGTTGCAAGGCCGGCCGCGAGCAATCCGCCGGTCATTTCACCCGAAAAGCTTGATCTGATCGCGGCTATCGAGGCTGAAAAGCCGGCAGTTTCGTTCGAAAAACCATAGTACGCGAGCAACCCGAAAGGCGTGATGATCAAGAGCAAAAAGAAAGCAGAATTATAACCGACGGTTTTTGCCCCGTTCCAGTTTAGCCACAACGCTCCAGCGATCATCGCAGCCGCGATACCCCAACGGACGAAAAACTGCTCCCAGGTGATGATGCCGTCGGCGTCGGGCCTCAGATAAGGAATAAAATACGCAAGATAATTAACGAACAGAACCGGATAGATCGCCATGTCAACCGATGTGTAGAGACACGTCCACCAGCCTTCCTGAAAGCCCCAGAAATCGCCCAACGCACGTTTGACCCAGACGTAATAACCGCCCTCAACCGGCATCGCCGATGACAGCTCCGACACCATCAATGAGATCGGCAGGCTCCACAGCAGCGGGGTTATGAGAATGAGAATTATCGCCCAACCAGCACCAAGCTTGCCAAAAAGCGGCTCGATGCCGAATGCTCCGCCGCAAACGGTAAAGAAAATTACGCTCGTCAGTGAAAAGAAATTGAGCTT
>JAYVDQ010000224.1:0-5148 GCA_043749325.1 Chloracidobacterium sp.
TGCCTCCACGGCCGTTTCGATCTGCGAATGCCAAACCTCCCGTGGATCGTGTTCGACCCATCCGCTCTGAGGATAGATCTGGGTATATTCTTTCTGACCAAAGGCGACTATGTCCCCATCATGGTCAAAGATGATAGACCGGCTGCTCGTAGTGCCTTGATCAAGTGCGAGGATATACGACATATCGGGAAAAACGTATATGAACGAGTGTTAAATTTTATCAAGTGCCTGCGTAAGGTCGGCCATCAGATCATTGACATCCTCGACCCCCACCGACAGGCGTATAAGACCATCTGTTATACCCGCTTTTAGCCTGTCTTCCCGAGGGATCGGAGCATGTGTCATCGATGCGGAGTGCTGCAAAATGGTCTCGACACCGCCCAGCGACGTTGCCAGTGTGCAGAGGCGAACGGTATTGGCAAATGCCTTTCCCCTAGCGACGCTGCCGACATCGAGGCCGATCATGCCGCCGTAGCCGCCGGGCATCTGCCGCGTCGCGATCTCATGATTCGGGTGCGATTCGAGACCGGGATAGAAGACAGCCTCGACCTTCGGATGATCGCCGAGCATATTTGCGATGGCAAAGGCGTTTGAATTATGCCGCTCCATTCTGAGGGCCAGGGTCTTGATACCGCGGATGACGAGCCACGCCACCTGCGGTGCGATATTGCCGCCGTAGAATTTGTTGGCACCGTGCCGGGCTGCCTCAACCACCTCGCGGCCGCCGACGAGAACGCCGGCCGTCAGATCGCTGTGGCCACCGAGATATTTGGTCGCGCTGTGAATGACGGCGTCAACGCCGAGTTCGAGCGGCCGCTGGTTAAAAGGCGTGGCAAACGTGTTATCCGCGACAGTCGCGATACCATGCTCGCGGGCGATCGAGACCACGGCCTCGATATCGGTGATCAGCACCAGCGGGTTTGTAGGCGTCTCGATCCAAAAAAGCCTGGTCTCTGGCCGGAGCGCCGCACGGTAGTTTTCGGGGTTGGTAGCGTCAACAAATGTCGTCTCGATACCAAACCGTTCTTTGACATGATGGAGAAAGTTTGTGGTCGTCGCGTACATCGATTGCGGTGCAACGATGTGCTCGCCGGTCTTAACGAGCGTAAAGACTGCGGCCGATATGGCGGCCATTCCCGAGGCGAGAGCAAGGGCGGATTCGCCATTCTCAAGATCGACGACCGCCGACTCTAGTGCCCGCTGGGTCGGATTGCCGAGCCGGCCATAATAGTAGCCGTCTTTCTCTTCGTTATGAATAGCGGCTCCCTCGTCAGCATCGGGAAATGCATAAACCGAGGCGGTATAGATCGGAACCGACAGCGCTCCGAAATGTTCGGATTGATCATTACCGGCGTGAACCGACTTGGTGTAAATGGATTTATCGCCCATTGGTTTTGAGAAGCTCCTTAAGGTAATGGCTAATCGTAAACGCAAAGGGTCCGAAGCGCAATTCGACGGGGCAGGTGCTGCCGATAAATATAGAAAACCCCATATTGCATTACATATATGGAAATAGTAATATGAATAGCGTGAACGGAGGCCGATCATGCAGGAATCAACCTTATCCGAACTCGAAAATCTATTTCTGGCCCTGTCGGACAAGACGCGCTTGCGGCTCCTGGCATTGATGGCCGACGGCGAAGTGCCGGTAGGCTTCCTGGCTGACCGGTTGGGTGAGAGCCAGCCAAAGACGTCCAGACACCTCGCGTATCTCAGAAACGCCGGGCTGGTTTCGGCC
Organism: Chloracidobacterium sp.; assembly: GCA_043749325.1. Classification (GTDB taxonomy): domain Bacteria; phylum Acidobacteriota; class Blastocatellia; order Pyrinomonadales; family Pyrinomonadaceae; genus OLB17. The sequence goes on from JAYVDQ010000224.1 coordinate 1,739, forward strand.
CGCCGGGACGGCAAATGGATCTATTACAATCTCGCGCGGCCCGCCGATCCGGCGGTTGCACGCATCCTGAGCGTTACGATCGAATCGATAGCCGCCGTTAAGGTTGACGGACAGTTTCATTATTTTACTGAGACGGCTGTGGTTGGTGACGAGTTTGTCAGGGAAAGCGATGATATATACGGTGAAACGTATGAATCGGATTACGAGCCGAATGAAATTGAGATCTTCTTACTCTGATCCTGCGGCGCTGTCTTCTCATAAGGACAATGACGGCAACTGTTCTCACAGCAGTATCCGCGATTCGCGAGATAGCGGCGCGTCAGTACCATCAGGCCGTCTTCGAAATAAAAATCGAGACCTTCGACAAATGTCTGGTTTTCGTCCGTACCGGAATTGGGTTTATCCTCTTGCATAAAGTGCCAGAAACTCCTTGTTACCCTCGGCTCCGAGTATTGGTGATTCCAAAAGGCGGCAGGCCCTGAGACCGAGGCTTTCGGCAAAGGCATTGACCTCGGTTACAACGCGTTCATGCTTTTCCGGATCACGGACGATGCCACCCTTGCCAACCTCTCCACGGCCTACTTCAAACTGCGGTTTGATGAGCACAACCATTTGCCCGGTTGTCTTCAACAGCGAAATGATCGCCGGTATCACCTTCGTAACCGAGATAAACGAAACATCCATTACCGCGAGGTCGAACTGAGAATTAAAATCAGCGGGGGTCAGATCACGGGCGTTCGTTTTTTCTCGAACCTCGACACGGGGATCGGTTCGCAGCGGCCATACGAGCTGGTTAGTACCCGCGTCAATGGCGACGACCCTAGTGGCTCCATGTTGTAAAAGACAGTCGGTAAAACCACCTGTGGACGACCCGATATCGATACATACAAACCCAGTCGGATCGATCTCAAACGCTTTGAGGGCCGCCTCGAGCTTCAGACCACCCCGGCCAACATACCGTGATTCGGGTGAATCACCCTTAATTCGGATCACCGATTCGGCCGCGAAACTTTCCGATGGTTTCTCGACCCGTTTTTCGTTAACGAGCACGATGCCGGCCATTACCATCGCGTGGGCCTTGGCCCGAGAATCCGCCAGGCCATGCTCGACCAGCAGTTTATCAATACGTGTACCCGTCATTACAGCCCGATCCTTTGCCCCGCCGCAGCGATGCCAAAACCCCGCCGGGGCACTTCGCTCATTGGCCGTCCTATTTCGCCGTCAGCGTAAAATGTGCCGTCGATTAGCAGATAATCGGCTGATCTGAGCGGCATACCTGCGTCCTGGCCGATAACGAGTACGACAACGTAGGGAGAACCGGCAAATATATTGGCGGCAAAGGCGAGTGTAAACACAAAAATAGCAAACAGAAGCTTCATTTTTTTAGGCGGTCGAAAGTGCTATTCTAAGCAAAATGGAACCGGAAACAAAGCGGGATAAATTTGCCAGGTTCGCCTGGCTGGTGCTCGGGTGGAACATCGTCGTTATCCTTTGGGGCGTATTCTTACGCGCTTCTAAATCCGGCGACGGCTGCGGACAGCATTGGCTCACCTGCCAGGGCGAAATTATACCGTCCGCCCCGGCGTTGAAAACAGTCATCGAATTCTCTCACCGGATCACGAGTTCGCTGGACGGACTACTGTTGATAGCCCTGCTTGTCTGGGCATTTCTCAAGTGGAAAAGGCTCAGGTCGGAGTCAGCGAAACGAATCCTGAAAATGGCGGCGGGGTCCTTTGTCTTTGTGGTTATCGAGGGGCTTTTAGGGGCCGGTTTGGTATTGACCGGAAACACGGCCGAAAACCTGACTCCCGAACGCCCGTTTTGGATGGCGGCTCATCTCGTAAACACGCTGATCTTACTAACGTTTCTTACGCTGACCGCGCGTTACGCAAGCGGTGGCAAGCCGTTGAATTTTCGTGTCGAAAAAAAGTATATCTTGGCGATCCTTATTGGGTTCGCCGCTATTCTGATTGTGGGGATAACGGGTTCGATAGCCGCGTTGAGCCATATGATATTTCCATCGGGAACGATAGCGGAGGGCATGGTAAAGGATTTTTCGCCGACGTCGAATACCCTCCTTCGGCTCCGTCTGCTTCACCCTATCACGGCAATTTTGACGAGCGTTTTCGTGATATTTCTGACCGGCTGGCTGACAAAGGAATGCGGCAAAGAGCGTCTCGTGGCCCGCTGGTCCAACATTTTATCGATCCTGATTCTCGCCCAAATTGGTTTTGGCTCGCTCACGCTTTTGACGTTTGCCCCGATCGCCATGCAGCTCGGGCACCTGTTTTTTGCGGATGCTATCTGGATAGCTTTTGTTTTAACAGCGGCAAATTTTTTATCGGCGCAGACTAGGATAACAAAGGATGCACCCGAAACCGTTTTAGCCGTCTAGCGTCCGGCCCACTCCATGCCCTTTAAAACAAGACCGTCCAGAGCATGCTGTAGTTCCATACTTTTCTTTGAGAGTTCATCGTCGTCAGCGTCGGGGGGGACAAAGATCGGCTCCGCGAAAAAAGCCCGGGCCCGCGAAAACGGCACGGGTATTTGGAGTTTGTCCCAGCTATTCATCGTCCAAAACAATTTGGTTTCGACGATGAACGGGATTATGGGGTTTCCGGTCCTCTTTGCCAGGAGCGGCGGCCCGTCCTTTACCTGGTATCGCGGACCGCGTGGCCCGTCTATCATAAAAGCGGTAGGAAAACCGTTTTTCACTAACCGGATCATTTCGACCAGAGCCCTGGTTCCGCCGCGTGTCGATGAACCCTTGATCACGCCAAATCCAAACCGTTGAATGCAGCGGGCCGTATACTCCGCGTCGAAACTGATCGACGACATTACAACCAGGCCGCGGCCGCGCATATAGTAGGTGCAGCCGAAGATTCGATCATGCCATGAACAGATGATCGGTGAATATTTGGCCATAGCGCTATCCCCGACGTAATCCGAGCCTTCGACATCGAATCTAAGCGTCATCCCTATCGCCTTTATCGCCGCATAAAAACACCAGCCGGCGAACCGGATCGTCAAACGCTCCCAGAATGAGTAGTCCGCAAGCGAAGCGAACCGGTAAACTTTGTATTTTTGTTTGGGCACAGTTAGAAAATAACTATCAAGTTGGGGTATTATTTGCAACAACGGCAGCAGACAAATCGTAATCTAAGTTAACCTTTCCACACGCCTATGCAGCGACGAATTCTTATTATCGACGATCACGACGATCTCGCCTCTTCGCTGCATGAGGTACTCACTCACATCGGACATTTTGTGCATGTTGTCGTGGACCGGAAAGAGGCCCTCGCGATCGATAACATAGAGGAATTTGATCTCGTCATTACCGATCTGGATGTGGAGAATCTTTCGGCCGAGACCAGTTTTAATGGTAATGCTTCCGTTTGTCTTCCGACGAC
>JAYVDQ010000225.1:0-11495 GCA_043749325.1 Chloracidobacterium sp.
CCGACGTATCCGGCCTCCGTCAGGCTGGTCGCGTCCACGATGCAGAACGGTACGCTAAGCTGGCGTGCAAGCGTCTGAGCAAGCAAAGTTTTACCCGTGCCGGTCGGCCCAATGAGCAAAATATTCGATTTTTGCAGCTCAATGTCGCCGCGACGCTTGGCCAGCTCAAGCCGCTTGTAATGCTGATAAACCGCAACCGACAGACGCTTTTTGGACTCGTCCTGGCCGATAACGTATTCGTCGAGATAGCCCTTGATCTCAGCCGGCTTAGGCAGATTTGTCCTCGCCGCTACCGTGTCTGTACGCTCGTCGTCATTAATTATCTCGTTGCAGATATCAATGCACTCGTTGCAGATATACACGCCCGGGCCGGCGATCAGCTTTCGGACATCGTTCTGTGATTTGCCACAAAACGAACAAGTGAGAAGCTCTTCTGGTCTGCGAAATTGGCTCATATTTCAGTTGGCGGTTAGCGGAAGGCGGTTGGCAGTCAGCGGCATTCCTGCCAACCGCCATCTGCCTACTGCCTACTTATCTCGGTGTTCGATCACCTCGTCGATCAAACCATATTCCTTGGCCTGGACCGGCGACAGGATGCGGTCGCGTTCGACGTCTTTTTCGACCTGCTCGAACGACTGTCCGCTGTGATTTGCGATGATACGCGAGGTCATCTCACGCATACGCAGAATCTCCTCAGCCATGATGCGAACGTCCGTCGCCTGCCCGGAGGCACCACCGGACGGCTGATGAATCAGGACACGAGCGTGCGGTAACGCAAAACGCTTGCCCGGAGTGCCGGCACACAATAATAACGCCGCCATCGAGGCGCATTGGCCGACACAGATGGTCGTCACGTCGTTTTTGATGAACTGCATCGTGTCATAGATGGCCATGCCGGCAGTTATCGAACCGCCCGGACTATTGATGTAGAGATTGATGTCGCGTTCCGGGTCCTCGGCTTCGAGAAACAGGAGCTGGGCCACGAGCAGATTTGCGATCTGATCGTCGATCGGCGTGCCGATAAAGATAATGCTGTCTTTGAGGAGTCGTGAGTAGATATCGAACGCGCGTTCGCCTCGCGACGTTTGCTCGACAACCATTGGAACTAATGCCATATATTTTCTCTCTGCTATAACGAAATTACTTCAGACAATACTTGAATTTAACGATGATAAGTTATTGAAAATATGGGACAAGCCAAACTCGGAAATTGATTTTACAACTTTTCATCCAAATTGCAAGTAAAAAAGTTTCGATTCAGTTTTCAAATGATCCGATCTGTCACCAACGGTGACAAACATTATAGCCTAGGGTGGGCGAATGAAATGAGCCTAACCCCAGGTAAGTTCCAACACGCTCCCGTCCCTGTAGGGGACGAACAACCGCACGAATTGTTGGACGCCTTCAGCGTCGGTTTGGACGTTTGATCATACCTAGGGTTCCATTCGCTTCTCTCACTACCCCCTAGGCTTTATTGTGTGCGCCCTTGGCGACAGATCCAAAATTAGGCTTCCTTCGCCGCCTTTTTCTTCAAAGGTTCTTTCTTTTTGGCCATTTTCTTCGGCTTTTCTTCAATGTTGGGCTGTTCGGCCGATTCGTCGACCCATTCCCCGTCTGTCACTTTTGCCTTGGCAACAATGGCCTCGATCGTTTTACGGGTCTTCAGGTTGTTTCCGATGTTATCGATGCCGCCGCCCTGTTTTTCGAGCGATTCGCGAATTTCTTCGGGCGTGACGCGGTAATATTCGGCCATTTTGCCTATCTCTTCATCGACCTCGCTATCCTGCACCTCAACCTTTTCGATTTCGGCAACACGGTCAAGCAGCATCGCACCCGCAACGTCGTGGGCCGCCTGCGTTTTCATATTGCCATACGCCATCTCTATAAAACTCGGGTCGATCTGGTTCAGATCGGCACCGCGCTGCTGCATGTCCTGGGCAAAATTATTCAGCAGATTACGCGCCTGATTTTCGATTAAAACATTTGGGACCTCAAACGCATTGTCCTCGATCAGTCTGGCGATCGCGTCAGTTCGGACCCGGGCATCCGCATCCGCCTCCGAAATCTTTTCAAGGTCGGCACGCAGCCGCTTGCGAAGATCGGCAAGCGATTTATAGCCCTCGTCCAGGCTCTTTGCCCACGCATCGTCCAGCTTCGGCACCTCGGTTTTACCGACCGATTTAATCCTGGCCTTGTAATGAACGGTCTTACCGGCCAATGCCTCAGAAGAAAATTCCGCCGGATACGTGACCGTAAATTCCTTCTCGTCTTCCTCTTTGACGCCGATTAGATTCTCGGTAAACGATTTTTCAATATGTTCGCCGCCGAGTTCGATTTCCAGGTCCGCCGCACGGATCGGCTCGGCATTGGGATCGTGGTCAAATCGCCCTTCGAGATCGGTAATGACGGTGTCGCCAACCTTTGATTTGCGGCCTTCGACCGGGATAAGGGCAGCTTCTTTCTGAAGACGGTCGGCGATCAGGTTTTCAATCTCGGCATCCTCGACGGGCTTAACACGCCGGGTAACGTCAATTCCCTTGTATTTCGGCTCCGGTATCTCGGGCATCACCTCGACATGAGCATGGAACGAGATCGGAACAGATCCGTTTACTACAACCTTGTCGTGGTCATCGAGATGCAGCTGCGGCTCGCTCAGCGGATGGAGCTTGTGCTCATCGATAGCCTCGGTCACGGCTCGCGGTATCACTTCCTGCAGCACATCGCCCTTGATCTCTTCCTTAAAACGCAAGCGGACGACATCCAGCGGGGCATAGCCTCTACGAAAGCCCGGCACATTTGCATTCTTGGTATATTTCTGGCTGACGCGTCCATACGCCGCCATTACCACGGCTGCGTCTATCTCGATCTTTAATTCTTTTTGGGTAGGTGAAACTTCCTTTAATTCGCTTTTCATTTACAAAAAAAGCATAGCGCGTTCGGTGGGCAGTTGTCAGTTGTCGGTTGTCGGTTTTCGGCGTATGCATACTTAAAAGGCGAGCGGCCGGAGCCATCGTCTTTACTGACAACTGACAACTGACCGCTGACCGCTGAGATGGTGCCGAGGGCGAGACTCGAACTCGCACGTCTTTCGACGCTAGATCCTAAGTCTAGTGCGTCTGCCAATTTCGCCACCTCGGCACATTGGCAAATAAAGAATCTACCGAATCCCGCCCCTATTGTCTAGCCGCCTATTTGTGCAGATATTTCTTGTCGTATTCGTCCCACGACATATTTATATCCGATGGGCCGCCGATGCCCGTGTAGGATTCGTGACCGAGGGCCTTTGCCTCAGCCTTCTTGAATAGCCTGTATCCACCATATCCGATAGCCGCGATTATCCCAAAAAATAGCAAATACCAGATGATCGACCAGACAAAGCCGAGTACCCACAAAACGATCAAAATGCCAAATACCACGCCCAGTGCTCCGAGGATCAATTTGATGATGTTCATTGCCGAATTACCTCCGTCTGCAAGAGTAGATACGAATTTCTTTTCTCATTGTTCGTGCAAATTTATGCTGTGTCGTATAATTCACGTTCGGAACAAGGGTATCAATTTTGAGCTCAGAAAACACCATAATACGAACGATCGCGAACGAGCTGAACGCCAAACTATTTGGCGAGGGAGCGGGCATCACGACCCATGTGACTCACGACTCGCGACAGGCCCGCGAAGGCACGCTTTTCGTCGCGATCAAAGGTGGGACGGTTGACGGACACCGTTTTATCGACGACGTTATGCGGCGCGGCGCAGCCGGGATCATATCGGAATTTGATCCTCCGGCGGGTTTTCGCGGGCTTTGGCTGAAAGTGAAAGATGCCCGCAAGGCTCTGGCCAAAGCCGCCGCCATCGTGAATGGCAACCCCTCGCACAAACTCGATCTGGTCGGTATAACAGGCACAAACGGCAAGACGACGACAACGTACCTGTGCTTTGCGTTGGCGGAAGCCGCGGGACGAAAGCCCGCAATGCTGACCACGGTCGAATACCGTATCGGCGACAAGAGCGAACCCGCCGTTCGCACCACGCCCGAGGCGTCGGATACGAATAGATTCCTGCGTGACGCCGTCGATGATGGCTGCAATGTTGCGGTGATGGAGACCTCGTCGCAGGCGATAGACCTGCATCGCTGCGACTGGCTGCGATTTAAGGTCGCCGTTTTCACCAACCTGACCCGCGACCATCTGGATTACCATCTGACGATGGAGAATTATTTTGACGCGAAAGAGAAACTGTTTGACGGCCGTCTTGGTGAAAAACCGGGATCATGCGTGATAAATATCGACGACGAATGGGGTGCAAGGCTGGCCGATGAGTTGCAGGCGGCTGGTCAGCGGGTTGTGACGTTTTCGCAAATGAATCCGGGCTCTGCCTCACCCGATTCCGACCTGAACGCCGATCTGACCGCATCGAATATAGAGGTTTCACTGATCCGGGGCACCTCGTTTCTGCTGAAGACGCCGAAAGGCGAATTAAACATTACTTCACCGCTCGTCGGTAAACCGCACGTTTACAATATGCTGGCCGCAACCGCGACGGCTCTCGAACTTGGTATTGATTTCGACGCGATCCGCAGTGGCCTTTCAACCTGCGTTGGAGCGCCGGGCCGTTTTGAACGGGTGCCGCACGACGGTGATTTTGCTGTAGTTGTAGATTACGCGCATACGGATGATGCTTTACTGAACACGTTAAGAACAGCACGCGATCTTACGACGGGACGCATCATCACCGTCTTCGGCTGCGGCGGCGACCGCGATCGCACGAAACGGCGGCCGATGGGCGAGATCGCCGGTGAATATAGCGATCAGGTGGTTATTACATCGGATAATCCGCGAAATGAAGATCCGCTGCGAATAATTTCCGAGATCGAGGTTGGCGTGAAGGAAAAAATGTCGGCTTACGAGGTGATCTCTGACCGGCGGGAGGCGATCTTCCGGGCGATCTCAGCCGCCAAAACCGATGATGTTGTGATCATTGCCGGAAAGGGGCACGAAAACTATCAGATAGTCGGCGGAAATAAATACCATTTTGACGACAGCGAGGTTGCAATCGAGGCTTTGCAGCGATTGAACGAAGAGGCTTAAGGGCCTTCGGTCTCGCGGACCATCTTGACAAGAAGTTCACGTTGAGCGGCCGAAAGCGAAGCGAACTTAACACCAAAGCCAATCTCATAGACGTGGTTAGCTACCTTGGCGTCAAATTGGACCTTCATTCCGTCGGATAACGGCACAAAGATTTTTACCTCGTCTCCGTCATTTACATCGCCCGAACTTAAAATAAAACAACCCTCAAGGCTCACATCGCTCATTGAGCCGGGCTGCCGTCCAGCTCCCGCCTCCCATTGGATGTCCATCTCAACCGGATATCTGTTTGATCCGCGGCGTTCGTCTCCGCTGCGTCTGTCCCTTACCGCCATTAATTACGATGCCTCGCCATTGTTCGTTTTTCCACCTTTATAAGTTAAGTAGTAATAGAATGGTAATCCCAAAAGAATTAGAAATGTGCCGGCAAATGAGGATGTCTTAGCCAGCGCCTTTAGAGCGTCGCCCATTAGCCCCTGGGATCTGTATGCCCCCATTATGGCCTCATAATCGGTGACAAAGGTCGTGTACAGCAACCATCCGGCGACGAATAAAAACACAACGGGAATGACCGGATAGCCCCATGCCTTATAAGGTCGAACGAGTTCGGGGTACTTTCGCCGGTAGATGAAGATCGAGGACGTAACGAGAGCGTAAAATATCCACGAGCCGAAAACCACGTAATCCGTAAGCGTATCGAAAGAACCTGACAGGGCGAGGATGGTCGAGATAATTCCCATCATAATTACTGAACTGACGGGTACATGATTGACGGAAAGATTGCCGAATGTCTTAAACATTAGGCCGTCCTTTGCCATTGCGTAAGGCACCCGAGCACCGCTCATCAGGGATGTATGAAGCGTGCCCAACGACGATAACATAAGGCCGACAGTAAAAAACGCTATTGCCGCTCCTGTGGCCATGCTCGCCACATTTCCGCCAAAGAACAGGCTCACGACCACTTTAGCCACCGACGAGCTTCTCGACACGGACGCTATCGTGGTCGGATCGAGAACGTAAAAATATGCAACGTGGGCAAAGACGTAGAGAAAGATAATGAGTATCGTGCTGCCGATAATGGCGATTGGAATATTACGGTTTGGGTCCTTGACCTCACCCGCGACAAACGTCAGGTTGTTCCAGCCATCGTAGCCCCAAAGTGCTCCGAGCATCGCCGCCGCAAAACCGCCCAGAAATGTATATGATGGCGATCCAATATTGACTGAATCCGCGACGCCTTCGCAGGTCCCGCTCGAATTCATCATCGAAAAATGAACGAAATCGCCGCTTACCAGCACAAACGCACCCACCGCGACAAACAGGATCAGGGCTAGTTTAACAAATGTCAGGACGGTCGCGATCTGACCTGTAAGGCTCACCGACGCGCAGTTTAACGTTGTAAAAATGACAATTACCATCACGGCTACAAGCTGAAGCGTCGTAATCTCAAACAGCATGCTGCCGACGTGAAAGCTGGTTAATGTCTGGGCGAGCTTGTTATCGAGAAAATCGTTCAACCCGATCGCAAACGCTACTCCAGCGGCGGCTTGTGATCCCGGCTTCGCGATAAATATCTGCATCCAGCCGTACAAAAAGCTGGATAACTTGCCGTATGTGTCCCGAAGAAAGACATATTCCCCGCCCGCCTCGGGCCTCATCGCCGTCAACTCGGCATATGTCAGGGCTCCCGCCAGTGATAACAATCCGGCGGCGACCCAGGCGATTATTACCCATTTTGGGCTGCCGACATTACACGTCATCACACGAGCCTTTAGAAAAACCCCAGTGCCGATAACGTTGCCGATAATGACCGAGGTCGCGGCTATGAGGCCGAGACCTCGTACCAAAGTTTGTCTTTCGCTGAGTTCGGAATTCATATTTTTTGTGGTTTTGACTGGCAACATCTTACGCTAAACGGCGTTCCAAGTGAAGTTTTATTCCAAGATAAAATCGCCGGAGCGTATCAGATCGATGATCTGAATTAGATCTATTTGGGGCAATAACGGCAGATTATGTTATACTTCCGGTGTCTGAGGGTTTTCGCCTTCGGGCTCCGGACGTTTCGCTTCTACAAAATCTAATCTGTTTCGATGGTGAATTACTACGACATCCTCAAAGTGTCACCAAAGGCATCGGGCGCCGAAATAAAATCGGCGTATCGCCGCTTGGCGCGCCAGCTTCACCCCGACAAAAATAATGGTTCCCAAGAAACTGCGCTGAAATTTGCAGCCATCGCCGAAGCCTACGAAATACTCGGTAATTCCAAGGAGCGGACTAGATATGACCGCCGGATCATCGAGGTCCAATATAGCGAGAATGGGAACGGCGATTCGGTATTCGCGTCCACAAACCGTCACGCCAAACGATGGCGTCAGATGGTTTACGAAAAGCGGTATAACGACATCATTGACCGGATGATCGCCGAGGAACGCCGCGAGGCGATGGCCTTTCAGAAAGTGATCTACCCGCTCGTCGCCCTGTTTGTTTCCGCGATCATCGTCACCGCGTTCAAGCCCCGTCTTTTTGCTCAGTCGGGCGTGATCGGCCGTATCATCATTGTCTCGCTCTTCGTCGTAGGAGTTATCCACATCGCGGGGCGTATTCGCGACGGATTTGAAAGATACACCGAAATTGATGATGATATCCACGATTCGATCCTCAACGAGGGTGAACGCAAGCGAAAGCCATACTCGCGTTTAGCCACTGCGGCTTCGCTGTTGGGCGGCTTTATCTTGAGTATGGGAATCGGTTTGGTGATTGGAACGCAGATGAATTTTGCTGCGGTATTAAGGCCGGATATGTTTTTCGCAACGCTCCAGTTACCGGAATGTCTCGAATTGCTCTTTTACCCGCCGATAATCACGCTCCTCGTCGATCTAATGCATACTTTCGCCGCGAGCCTTGAACGCTAAGTATCCACCTTGACAAACCGCCTATGTCTTACTAAACTCTAAAGTTTGTTTTTACTGTTACTATCGTCACTTTAGGAGTATAAATGGCTAATCATAAATCAGCAGAAAAGCGTGTCCGGCAGAATGCCAAACGCAAAGATATCAACCGCAACAACCGCAGCAAATTGCGGACGTCAATCAAGAAGCTTCGCACCGCGGTTGCGGGCCACGACAAAGCGGGCAGCGCCGAACTTTTGAACCCGACGATCTCGTTGATCGACAAAGCGGTCAACAAAGGCATCATCCACAGAAATACGGCCGCCAGGCACAAATCGCGCTTGACCAAACACGTGAGCGAATTGGCGTAAACGATTTTTTGTTAAAGATCGATAGTAAAATTAACAGTTAAACCCAGAGAAGCGGGCCGTTTATCACGGTCCGCTTTCGTTTTTTGCTACAATGCTTCGAAATGACTGACAAGCGACAATACCGATATTTTGACCTGATAATGGCAGCGTTTGTCGCTGTGCTGTTGTGCTCGAACCTGATCGGTGTTCAGAAAGTCTCGTATGTGAATCTGCCGTTTATCGGCGAATATATCTACGGTGCGGGCGTGCTGTTTTTCCCGATCAGCTATTTTTTCGGCGATATTTTGACCGAGGTTTACGGCTACAAGCGTTCGCGACGGGTGATCTGGGCCGGTTTCGGGGCGATGGCGTTCGCCTCCGTAATGTCGTTTATCGTGACGAGCCTTCCGGCCGCACGCACGATGTCGCCTGAGCAGCAAACGGCCGTCAACATGATGTTTGGCCAGACGTGGCGGATCGTGCTCGCTTCCCTTCTCGCTTTTTGGCTTGGCGAATTTGCCAATTCATTTGTGCTTGCAAAACTGAAGATCTTTACGGAAGGAAGATATCTGTGGACGCGAACAATCGGCTCGACCGCCGTCGGTGAAGCTGTCGACAGCCTGATCTTCTACCCGCTCGCTTTTCTAGGCACATGGTCAACCGCGCAGGTGATCAGCGTCATGATCGGCAACTATTTCATCAAAGTAATGTGGGAAGTCGTCGCGACGCCGTTGACATATAAGGTTGTGGCATTCCTCAAAAGCGTCGAACACGAAGACTATTACGACCGTGAAACCAACTTCAACCCGTTCACGTTGAATACTTAAGGCCCCTGGATCGATGAGACTCAAACTCGACACACCAATCATCGACCTCTTTCGCCACGACATCGCCAAACTCTCACTCGCAATGTCGCGAAAGCTCGCCGTCGCACTCGCCGGTTTCGCGGCCAAAACTGACGTCGATGCGGTCACGATCGAGGATCTCCTCAATTATTTTCCGATGCGGTACGAGGACCGGTCAAACTTTCTCACGCCGGACAGGCTTGAGGAAGGTATGGAAGCGTCGGTCGAGATAAACGTCCGGACAGCCGGTGGCGTTCGCGTCGGCAAAAATCGCGGCCCGCGCGCGGCCCCGCTTTTTATTTTCGAGATAACCGGCGGCGATGCGGAACGCATCCACAAGCCCGTCGTCGTAAAATGGTTCGTCTCCGGGCGAAACGCCGGGCAGATCGTCAGTTGGTACGAGGAGCGTTTCAAACGTGGAACGCGTTTTGTCGCCCATGGATTGTGGGAAATGGACGACCGCAGCGGAGTATTTTCGCTCAAAACCGTCAAACCCGAAGAGCTGGAAATCCTCCCAAGCCTCGAAACCGGGCTTTTCGAGATCCAACAACCCGCCGTCGCGGAAAAGCGAGCCAACAACGAAGACGATGATCTGCTGGAGGATGTCGCTGACCCCAGGTTGACGATGATCCATACCGGACGCCGCGTGCCGGTGTATCGAAAGCTCGGGCCGTTTCAGACTAAACGGCTGCGAGAGATAATTCACGGCGTTTTGACCGCGCTCGATACATCGACTGTTACCGAGGATCTGCCCGTGGAAGTCCTTGAGCGGCAGCATTTAGTTTCGCGATCGCGGGCGCTGGCCGAGATCCATTTTCCACCCGAAAACGCATCGCTCGCGGAATATGAAATGTTTCGCAGCCCGGCCCACCAGCGTCTCATATTTGACGAGTTTTTCTGGCTTTCGTTCTCGATGCAGCTCCTTCGCGGTGAACGGCAAAAGGAGCCCAAAGGCACGATCATCGAGATCACCGAACGAACAAAAGAGCGGCTCAAAAACATTTTGCCGTTCACGCTTACCGACGCTCAAAAGAAGGTGATCGGTGAAATTTTTGCCGACTTGAAATCCGATGCCCCGATGAACCGACTCGTCCAGGGCGATGTCGGCAGCGGCAAGACGATCGTCGCGTTTCTGGCGATGTTCGCCGCTATGGAAAATGGCTATCAGACGGCCCTCATGGCCCCGACCGAGATACTTGCCGAACAGCATATCCGCAACGCGAAAAAGATCTTTGACGGAACCGGCTATCGTGCCGAACTTCTCACCGGCAGCATGAAGGCCGCCGAAAAGCGAAAGGTGCTGGTCGACACTGCCGCCGGCGAGATACATGCCCTGATCGGCACTCACGCCGTTATTCAGGACGGCGTCGTGTTCGACCGGCTCGGCCTTGCCGTGATCGACGAGCAGCACCGCTTCGGCGTGCTCCAGCGTGCTCAGCTCCGTGCGTTGGGTCTCAACCCGGACGTGCTCGTGATGACCGCGACACCGATACCGCGTTCGCTCGCGATGACGGTTTATGGCGACCTCGATGTGTCCGTTATCGACGAACTGCCCCCCGGTCGTACGCCGATCAAAACCGTGGTCGTCGGCGAAGACCAGCGGATAGGCGTCTATCGCGGCATCGAGCGTGAGATCAAACTCGGCCGCCAGGCCTACGTCGTCTATCCGCTGATCGAAGAATCCGCCAAATTGGACCTTAAAGCCGCGACGATCATGTACGAGGACTTGGCGCGGCACATTTTCCCCCATCTCAAAGTCGGCCTGCTCCACGGCAAGATGAAAACCGCCGATAGAGAAGCCGTCATGCACGATTTTGTTTCGGGCAACCTGAACATTCTGGTCTCGACAACCGTCATCGAAGTCGGCGTTGATGTAGCAAACGCTTCGCTGATGGTCATCGAGCACGCCGAGCGATTCGGGCTGTCGCAACTGCACCAGTTGCGTGGACGCGTCGGCCGCGGAGCGGACCAGAGCTATTGCGTGCTGCTCACGGGATTCAAGAAAACGGCCGTGGCAAAGGAAAGGCTCGGGATTATGGAGCAGACAACCGACGGTTTTAAGATCGCAGAAAAGGACCTCGAAATTCGTGGTCAGGGCGAGATCCTCGGGACGCGTCAATCCGGCATACAAAATTTCAAGATGGGCAACATCGCTCGCGATCTCGATATTCTCATCGCCGCCCGCAACGAAGCCGAGGAGTATCTCACAAAACACCGGATGTCGCCGGAAACATCCCGCCTCGTCAAGATCGCCCGCTCGGACAAACGCCTGCGTCTAGGCGGGATCGGCTAGTCGCCTTTGCCGGAGCGCGACGCTTCCCTTACACTA
>JAYVDQ010000226.1:0-4910 GCA_043749325.1 Chloracidobacterium sp.
ATGAGCTTTTGGCGTAAATGATGTTGTCGACAAACAGAGCATCCTCCGCAAGCGTGGTCAGCCGGTCGGCTTTGATAAACGCGATGACAAGCAGGACGAGAATCACAAAGCCCTTGATCCGCATGATCGTCACATTCTTTTTGATCAGCGGCAGCAGCAGCCACGTGCCCCAGATGCCGACGGCCGCGTTGAACATCCCGAACAACAGCGACGTGCGATTCAAACCCAGCTTTGGAACCAGAAATATCGGGAACAGTAACGATGCGGCCAGCGCACCGATGTAGTCGAACGCAAGAACACGGGAAACGAGGTCTTTGAAGTCGAGTTCGTCTTTCAGTATTCGCATCAGCAGCGGTATCTCAAGACCAACCAGAACACCGATCACAAAGACCACGCCGTACAGAACGATGCTGAAATACGAAAGGTGTGCAAACGTCAGAAACAGCAGCGGCGCCGAAAATCCGCCGACAACAGCGACGGCCAGCTCGACCTCGACAAAGGTATCAGCGACATTCTTATCGATAAATCGCGACAGCCACGATCCGACGCCCATCGCAAAGAGGTAAATGCCGATGATTATTGAAAATTGTGTGACCGAATCGCCGAGGACATAGCTGGAAAGGGTTCCCGCAAGCAGCTCATATATGAGTCCGCAGGTGGCAATGACGAAGACATTAAGAAAAAGTAGCGGAGCGCGTTTCATAATATGAGACGCGGAGATGACGAGACGCGGGGACACGGCGAAAGCTCACTGCGTCTCCGCGTCACCCGGTCTCCGCGTCTATTTTCTAGCCGTGGACGGCCGCCGAAATGATCATTGCGACGCCGATGATCACAGCTCCGATGATGATCGCGAGCGAGGTATTCTGGTCGTCTTCGATCTCTTTTTTGACCGAGAATGGTGCGACCAAAACGATGATCAGGAAAGCAAGTGCAAATACGATCAAGCCAAAAGCAACAAATATGACCGTCGTTTCCATAGTGTTCCAAAGCTTGTCCAACTCAATGGCGAGCCCTAGAACCGGAGCGATCGATAACAAATTCAACATTATTTTCCTCCACGAAATCCTGAATAAAAGAAAGGCACTCCCAGCCGCGAATGGCTGCCCGAATTAGCCAATTCCCATCCCAACATTGATGCAACGCCATAAAACCCAAGGACACCGATACCGAAAACCATATAGAGTTTTTTCCACATATAAAGACCTCTACTCGTCACTAGAATCGTCCGAGCTGGCCGTCCCGCTCGAGCTAAACATACTGTCCTTCCAGCGGCCGGATTCGAATGACATCTTACGAAACAGCCCCAGGATCGGCATGATGAGCAAAACTACAAACGCACAGCAAAAATTGACGCCGCGATTGACACCCTGCTCGACCTTTACCGTGACAGGCATCTGCGCTTGCCAGTTTTGCCATGTGCCTTCGACCCGTAAGGTGTATTTTCCGCCCGGAAGCGACGACAGCGTAGCGTCGGTCGATTTGTCGCCCTCGGTCCATGATTCGCCTTCATCGACCCCGCTGTAATATTCGACCGGTATATTTACCGATTCGACCTCCTGGCTCTGGTCGTTGACGAGATCGACGTCCAGATCGGCCCACGAGTTGTCCACCTGGGCGCCCGCCGTGATCCGCAGATTTTTGTTGCCGTTAAGTTCAAACGGTTGGCTGAATGCCGCCTGCGCCGTCGTTGCATTCGGCATCGGCGGCAAAATGATCTCCTGGTTCAAAACCGTTTTGGTCAGGCCGGTCAGCGGGATGCTAAATATCGCCACGACAATTAGCAGCAGCAGCGGCAACGCCCCCCATGTGTAATAAAACCGTCCTGTAAACGGCTGATTCGGAGCAACGCCCCACGGACGCGGCAAACCCGTGATGCCAAAGATCTTTTCGATCTCGTCATTGGTCATGTAAGTGCCTACCGACCAATTGATCTCGTTTTCGCTGATCTCCTGCGACAGCATCAGCGGCGGCGAAACGAAATCGACCGCGCGGACGGTCTCACCCTGCTCGACACGCCAGTAAAATTCGCCTTTAACGTATTCGACTACCGCCGGAGCATCCTGAAATATTTTGAACGTATTACCGTTGTAATTGACTGTCGTGCCGAGTGGCTCGACCTCGGCTGGATTTACCGGCTCGACAAAATTCCAATGGTTATCCGAATGCACCAGCCAACGGAAACCTATCATCGGTTCATAGAGCAGGTATTCGTGCCAGAAATACTGGATGCCTTCGACAGTTACGCTGCGGACGACCGCACCGATGATCTTAAATTTTACATCGCCGGGAAAAACACCCTCGGCGCCGATCGGCGCGACAAAATCAGGCTGAGCAGGTGGCGGATTGAGCGCCTTGAGGTACGTGAGCTTGCCCTGATTTACGTCGAGCAGCGAATTGCAGTTCGGGCATGTGACGCGTTCCGCCTTGTCAGGAGCGGTGAGCGACAGCGGCCCGCCGCAATTTGGGCAGCCCATGCCGGTGGCGGATACCGTGCGGGCTTCGCGCTGGACCGGTTTCGCATCGCCGAGTCCGATCTCCTCAAGCGTGACCAGACTGCCGACAAATACCCACGGCGGGTCCATGCTGTAATCAATGGTCGCGAATGCATTGCCCTTGCCCGCCAGATCGGCATATGCAAATTGTTCGCCCGGCGTCAGCTTGTACGGTATCTCGCCATCAGCCGCGACCGACGTGCCGTGGCCCCGTTCCTGCACCATTAGCGGCGCTGGACTCGGTATCTCGGGAATCGTCTGGCCAAGCTGCAGCCCGTCAAATGTAGGCAGTGCAACACCCGCCGGCAGAGGTTGATAAAACGTCAGATAAAAACGCCCTTGTGCCTCCGCGAGCCAGCCGACCCAACCGTTTGAGAATGTCGCGTACCACTCGTCCCAATAGCCGCCAAGCTCGTGCCGAAGCTGCGCGCGGCCTGTCAGCTCAAATCGCGTGTCTTTGTAGGTTCCCTTAAGGCCAAGCTTGAGCGGCGATTCGGAATCCGCTATTTCGGCAACCTTGCCCAGGTCTTCGAGCCCGCGATCTGTCCTCGCGACCGCCGAACGGCAGTACGGGCATACCAAAACGATGGTGGAGCCGGCGGTAAATTCGATCGGGCCGCCGCATGTCGGGCAATTTGCTTTGAGCACGCTCATCGTTCGCCTCCCGCAGTTCCAAATCTCAGATCCGAAATTTGAGATTCTCCACGTTCTATTTTCGCAACCGTAACGCTCAAGGCACCAAGGGCGTTCTTAAGATTTGTGTCCCAATCCCATTCAGGCCGCTCACGGCAGCAATAAAGATTGAATGTCGCGGTTCCGTGTTCGGGATAAGTGTGGCAGGCAAGATGAGATTCGGTTAGGGCGACGAGGCCCGTGACACCGCCTTCGCCTTCGAATTTGTGCCAGACCGAGCCTATGGCCTTTAAGCCGAGGTCGGCGATCACGCCGTCCATGATCGACCGGACGACAGACTCGTCGCGCAGGCGCGCCGTGTGACAGCCTGTCGCCTCAATCAGCCATTCCGTTCCAACGATCATACGGTTAGATCAAAACGCTCTACGCAAAAATTAACTGCGAAATCAGGAACATGCATTTAAACGCCTGCGTTATAATGCATGACTAGTGAAGTATGTCGAACAAAACTATAGCTAAATTTTCCGCTTTTGTCATATTTCTTGGCGCTGCCACCGCACTTTTTTCATCGTGCTCGGCGGTTTCGTCGAACGACACGGGAATTGAGACTGGATCGCACTTCTCGCCACCCGTCGTAATCGGAAACATCAAGTCCACCGACATCACCGAAAGCAGCGGAATCGCGGCCTCTCGTTGTCAAAATGGAGTGCTGTGGACGCATAACGATTCTGGTGATGACGCATTTATTTACGCCATCAATTTTTCCGGCGATAGTTTGGGCACCTGGAAGATCCCGAACGCCCAAAATATCGACTGGGAAGACATCGCCGCCTACAAAGACAAGAGCGGGAAATGCTTTCTCTACATCGGTGAGATCGGCGACAATAAGCTGGCCCGTAGCGAACACGCCATTTATCGTGTCACCGAGCCTATCGTCACACCCGCTGGAGCAGGCTCAAACCGACACGCCCCATTGAGCTCTGACAACGCGTCCATGATCCGTTTTAGCTATCAGGACCATAAAGCAAACGCCGAAACCCTGATGGTAAATCCGAAGACCGGCGACATTTACGTCATTACCAAACGTGTGAGCGGCCCGGCCGGTGTCTATCGCATCAAGCCGGATTTTGACCGTAACGAAGTAGCCAAAGCGGAAAGAATAGCCGAACTATCCGTTCCGGCGATCCCAAACGGATTCCTGACCGGCGGTGACATTTCCCCCGACGGGCGGCACGTTATCATCTGCGATTACACGCGGGCTTACGAATACACTCTGCCCGAGGACGCGCAAAATTTTGATGAAGTGTGGAAACAGCGTCCGGAATCGGTCGATCTCGGTAAACGTGAGGTTGGCGAGGCGGTCTGCTATAGCGTGGATGGAGCCGCGATTTTCGCAACCAGCGAGGGAAAGAATTCGCCGCTGATCGAAGTAAAACGCAAATGATGTCAGAACCCCGGCGTAAGCTAGGGGCACTACGTTAAGCAGAAAAGAGTCTAACCATAGAATCCCTTCGCAATAAGTTTTAGGTGAGATGTGACAAGTGATAAGCGAACGGCTGTCTTTTCAGACAGCAAGTCATGAATCCCGATTCGCCACCGCGAATGAAAATGGTATCGTGCTGCTAGAGGGGCTAATGACAGGAGATCGATTTTGAGGCTAGGGCCGTAGAGCCTGTAGACAGCAGGATCCGAGTGCCTGCGGGAACCACCGTCTGTCGCTGCCATAATGGTCAAGCACGCATAAGAGACTCTTTAATAATCCCGGCACTCTTCTGGTCCTGA
>JAYVDQ010000227.1:0-7270 GCA_043749325.1 Chloracidobacterium sp.
AACGTGCAACCCAAATATCAACAAGCTGCGGGCAACCATTTGCAGTTCGTCAACGAGCAATTTATACCGGTCGCCGTCATAGATCTCTTGCTCCGACCATTTGGAGAACGGGTGGGTCGAGGCCGCGACAATTGCCATCCCTTTCTTTTGCGCAAGGCTCGAAATGATGCACCGCAATGTCGAAAGGTCCTCGCGAGCTTCCTGAATATTGGCGCAGACGCCCGTGCCGACCTCGATCATCGATTGGATCATCTCGGGCTTGATCTTTTCGCCGAGCAGGAGTTTTCCCTCTTCGAGTATCTCGGAAACATGCGATTTTAGCTCACGCGTTTCGGGATCAACGATCTGAAACTCTTCCTCGATCCCGAGCGTAAATTGATCGAACATAATTTATGCCAATTCGAGTTCACTTTTCAGGAATTCTTCGTCATTCGGGTCGAGGTTTTTAAAACGAACACCAACCCCATGTCCCGGATCCGAATAGACTACGACACCGTTAAGATTCATCGTCCTGGCGCCAACGTCGACAGTCATCAGGATCGGCGTCCCCTGATCAAGTATCGCCGTCGTCGTCATATACAGGCCGCCCGACCCGATATCACGAGTATTGGCAATACCCGTCCCGTCGCCGCCCTCAAATCTAACGTCAACTATCAACTTCTTACGGTCTGTACCTCGCCGCTCCGATGGAGAAAGGACTTGATCCTCTTTTTTTTCAGTCATTATTTTTCGCCCGATATATGTGAATTAGGAATTATCTCGTTTTGTACAAGCAAAACGTGTCTCACATTCTAACCCAGATCGCTGTCATTACATAGACGGTTTTGAGCGTAAACGCGCCTATTAATCCGATGCCTTACCGATATCTTTGGCAACCTTGAGAAATTCTTTAGCCGCGTGTGATAGTTCGGAATTTCGCCTGTAAATGATGTTGAGCTTTCGTTCCAATTTCATCTCTTTCACGGTCAAGCCGCAAAGCTGCCCGGCCGCGATCTCGGCCTGGGCGGTCAGCTTTGGGACGAGAGCTACGCCGACGCCGCGTTCGACCAATCTCTTTATCGCTTCGAGTGAGGGCAATTCGACGGAGATATGGAGCCGGGTTTTATGCTTTTCGAAGGATTCGATAACCTTTTGCCGGTACGGCGACGGTGCGTTGTGGGCGACAAAAGTCAGGTCACCCAACTCTTTGATCGATACGCTTTCGCGGCCGGCGAATTCATGCTTCGGAGAGACGACGAGCACAAGTTCGTCATTCATCACGCTTACAGAGCGTAGCGAGTCGTCATTTGGCGTAAACGAAATGACACCCAGCTCGACCTCGCGGCCCGTTATCTGTTTCGGGATGCGGCTCGCGACGCCGCGCTGGACCTCGATCTTGATCATCGGGTGCTGCTTTCGAAATTCTTCGATGATCGGCAGCAGGTAAAAAACGGTATGTTCATTGGCGCTGATCGTCACCTTGCCATGATGAAGATTGCGCATCTCGACGAGCGCCGCCTGTGCGCTGTAACGAAGATTCAGCATCTGCCTTGCATAATCGAGCAAAACTTCGCCGGCAAAGGTCAGTGTCCCATCCTTTGAAGAGCGGTCAAATAGCTTTTCACCTACCTCTTGTTCGAGGCGCCTGACAGCCTGGCTGACCGCCGGCTGTGTACGATTTAGCACCTCGGCGGCTCGCGAAAAGCTCCGCTCGCGAGCGACTGTCACGAGCACCTCTAATTGGTTAATATCCATATGCTGGTCGGAACCGCCAAACTGTGAGCCATCGTAATATTATATCGTCACACCTACACTACGCCATTGACGAGAGATTATAAAGTCATTATGAATTCTTATGCAAATAAGAACTACATAATCTTGACTTTCATTTCTTCACAAGTCTAAGCTTCTCGCAAAGGTATCCCCTGACGCCGATTTTTTCGGCTTGTTTCTGAGATTGGAGATCGTATGAAAAAAATTGCCATATTTGACACGACTTTGCGCGACGGCGAGCAGTCACCGGGCTGTTCAATGTATCTCGATGAAAAAATATCAATGGCTCGTCAGTTGGAAAAACTGGGCGTCGATGTGATCGAAGCGGGCTTTCCATTTGCCTCAGAGGGTGATTTTCGCTCTGTCGTCGCTGTAGCTGACGAGTGCCGAAACACGACGATAGCGGCGCTTTGCCGCACCGTTCCGTCTGATATCCATCGTGCTGCCGAGGCGCTGAAAACCGCAAAGCGCGCACGAATCCATACGTTTGTTGCGACATCGGACATTCACCTGCAATATAAATTGAAGAAGACACGCGACGAGGTTTTAGAGATGACGGCAAGGGCCATCAGCATCGCTCGTGACTGCGTCGACGACGTCGAATTTTCTGCTGAGGACGCGACGCGCAGTGATATCGATTATCTATGTCAGGTTTTCGAGACGGCGGTAGCGAGCGGTGCAACCGTTCTAAACGTGCCCGATACGGTCGGTTACACTCTGCCGAGCGAATACGCACATCTGATCCGAACAGTGAAGGAACGGGTCGTTGGCGATAAAGACGTAACCATCAGTGTCCACTGCCACAATGATCTCGGTCTTGCGGTTGCGAACAGCCTTGCGGCTATCGAGGCAGGTGCAACACAAGTCGAATGTACAGTCAACGGCGTTGGCGAACGTGCCGGCAACGCCTCGCTCGAAGAGTTGATAATGGCGATGACGGTGCGGGCCGACAAGATGCCATACCAAAACAATATCGATACGACGCAGCTCTACCCGGCGAGCCAACTGCTGTCATCGATCGTAAGATTTGGCGTCCAGCCGAACAAGGCGATAGTCGGTCGCAACGCATTTGCCCATGAGGCCGGTATCCACCAACACGGTGTGTTGAGCAACCCGTTGTGTTACGAGATCATGACACCCGAATCTGTCGGCGTGCCTAAAAGCAGCATCGTTCTCGGCAAACATTCGGGGCGGCATGCGCTTATTTCACGATACGAGGAGCTTGGCCTGTTACTCGACGATGCCGATATTGCTGAGATCTATCCGCGTTTTGTTGCTCTGGCCGACCGCAAGAAAAATGTGTATGATCAGGACCTGCTTGCGTTAGCGCCGTCGAGTTCTACCCCTGCAATCGCCGCGTAGGCTGAGCGGATAGTTTTTAAGAATTATGAAAATTTGTGTTTTAGCCGGTGACGGCGTCGGCATCGAGGTGACCCGCGAGGCGCTAAATGTCCTCGACTCGATCGCCCAGCCGTTTGGCCTGAGTATAGAAACAACCGATCATCTGATCGGCGGAGCGGCGATCCGCGAGGCTGGTGATCCGTTTCCAGAAGAGACGCGCGCGGCATGCGTTGCGAGCGATGCCGTTTTGCTCGGCGCGGTCGGTTCGCCGGAATTTGATGACTTGCCGCCAAGCGAACGTCCGGAGATCGGGCTGCTGCGGCTCAGACAAGCCTTGGGGGGCTTTGCAAACTTGCGTCCGGCACGCGCGTTTCCGGCGTTGATCGGATCGTCGCCACTGCGCGAAGAGGTTTTTCGCGGCACGGACATGATGATTGTCCGCGAGCTGCTCGGCGGGCTTTATTTCGGCGAACCTCGTGGCGTCAGCGTTGACGGCAACGAGGCCTTTAATACAATGCGGTACTCACGAAGTGAGGTCGAACGCGTCGCGCGCGTCGCGTTTGAAACCGCCCGGATAAGGAAGAAAAAACTTACATCCGTCGATAAGGCAAATGTCCTCGAAACCTCGCGTCTCTGGCGGCAGACGGTAAACGAGGTCGCCAAAGATTATCCTGACGTGACGCTCGACCATCTCTTTGTCGATGCATGTGCGATGCATCTCGTAACCGATCCGTCGCGGTTCGACGTGATCGTTACCGAGAATCTATTCGGTGACATTCTGTCCGACGAAGCCGCCGTACTAACTGGTTCTCTCGGGATGCTTGCCTCGGCGACCATCGGCGGCGCAATCGATCTTTACGAACCCGTTCACGGCTCCGCTCCCGACATCGCGGGCAAGAATATTGCCAATCCGCTCGGAGCAATCGCCTCGGCAGCGATGCTTTTGCGATATACTGCAAAAAACGAGCCGGCCGCAACGGCGATCGACCGGGCGATCAACAGATTCCTCGATGAAGGCCACCGCACGATAGATATCGCTAAAGCGGGCGAGACGCCGGTTTCCACTTCGGAAGCGGGGGAATTGATCGCGAAATTTGCCGCCGAATTTGCAAATACCGGCCAAGCTCACGCAGTTTGATCCAGATGAAAACTCTTTACGACAAGGTTTGGGAATCGCACATCGTGCATGAAGAAGCCGGGAAACCGGCCCTGATGTACGTCGATCTGCACTTGATCCACGAGGTCACGTCACCGCAGGCTTTCGAGGGGTTACGGGCAGCCGGCCGCTCCGTTCGCCAGCCGGGAAGCACATTCGCGACGGTCGATCATGCGATTCCGACACTCAACCGCAACCTGCCTTTCAAAGACCCGATCGCCGCCCAACAGGTCGAAAAGCTAAGAGAAAACTGCAAGGAATTTGGCGTCAAGCTCTACGATCTCGACCGAATCGAGCAAGGCATTATCCACGTCTTCGGCCCTGAACAGGGGCTGACGCAGCCGGGCATGACGATCGTCTGCGGCGATTCGCATACATCGACGCACGGGGCGTTCGGAGCGTTGGCGTTCGGCATTGGCACGAGCGAGGTCGAGCACGTTCTGGCGACACAGACACTGCAACAATCCCCGGCAAAGAATTTCCTGATCCGAGTTGATGGCGAATTGCCTTACGGCGTAACCTCCAAAGACTTAATCCTCGGCATTATCAATGAGATCGGAACCGGCGGTGCAACCGGCCACGTCATCGAATATGCCGGTTCGGCAATAGAATCGCTGTCGGTCGAGGGCCGCATGACCGTCTGCAACATGAGCATCGAGGCGGGGGCGAAAGCTGGACTTATCGCTCCAGATGAAAAGACCTTCGCATATCTGAAAGGACGCCCTTTCGCTCCGAAAGGTGACGATTGGGAACGAGCGGTGGAATACTGGCGAACACTTCCAAGTGACGCGGGAGCCTCTTACGATAAAACTGTCGAGATCGACGCCGGCGCACTCGAACCATACGTCACCTGGGGAACTTCGCCGGAGATGTCAGTCAAGGTCTCGCAATCCGTGCCCGACATATCGGACGCCCGTGATGCGAGCCAGCGCGAAACATACGAGCGTGCGTTTACCTACATGGGCCTCGAACCGGCACAAAAGATCGACGAGATCACCATCGACGTCGCTTTTATCGGCTCATGCACAAATTCGCGGATCGAGGATCTTCGCGAGGCCGCCCGTGTCGCGCGAGGCTACCACGTTAGCAATAACGTAAAAGCAATGATCGTCCCCGGCTCAATGCAGATCAAAAAACAGGCTGAGGATGAGGGTCTTGCACGAATATTCCTTGACGCCGGTTTCGAGTGGCGGGACGCCGGATGCTCGATGTGTCTTGCGATGAATGATGATGTCCTCGCCGACGGCCAACGCTGCGCCTCCACCAGCAACCGCAATTTCGAAGGTCGCCAGGGCCGCGGCGGACGCACACACCTAGTCTCGCCAATGATGGCCGCCGCCGCCGCAATCACCGGACATTTTGTCGATGTGCGTAACTGGAAATTTAACGACTAATGGATAAATTCACGAAACATACCGGTTCCGCCGTGCCGATTTTGCGGGAAAATATTGACACCGATCAGATCATTCCGAAGCAATTTCTGAAAAGGATCGAGCGCAGCGGTTACGGCGAATTTCTTTTCTACGACTGGCGATTCGCGGCTGACGGAACGCCGAATCCTGATTTTGTCCTCAATGATCCGCGTTATGCCTCAGGGTCGATATTGATCGCCGGGGCAAATTTTGCGTGCGGATCTTCGCGCGAACATGCTCCCTGGAGCTTGATGGACTATGGCTTTCGAGTCATCATTGCTCCAAGTTTTGCGGATATTTTCTACAACAACAGCCTCAAAAACGGACTTCTGCCGATCACGCTTGACGCCTCGGACGTAGCTTATCTCGGCGAAGCCGCGACCACTGATCCGAATTTCTCGCTCACCATCAACCTCGAAAACTGCACCGTCTCCGACGGCGGAGCTTTCACTAGAAGCTTCAAGATCGACGAATTTCGCCGCCATTGTCTTCTCAATGGACTCGACGATATTGGCCTGACACTCCAGCATGAGACCGCGATAACGGAATACGAAGCCCGTCTGGCAAACAGCGGGCGCTTTGTTCTCGCATCGGCATAACGAACCTAGCCTATTGCCTCATCAAGAAATCTACTCGAAAGTTTAGTCGTTGCCTCATCAAAAATCTACTCCAAATGCTTCTGGTTATAGAAGCGGTTATTTGATTCGTGCCAGGGACTCCGCGGAGTCCCTGGCACGAGACCCGCGCGGCTCGCCCGATTGGCTGTTTTCAGGAGTTTTTCCTGAAGTGCCTCGATCCTTCGTTTGAGTTCGGCCGGATTTAGATCAATGTATCGGCGCGTCAATTTCTGTTTTTGCCTCTCCGTCAGATGCTCGGACCGGAGCAGTTTCCGGTAAGGCGTCTCGGCCGGGCTGTAAGTCTTTTTGACCGCCGCGCCGTTTCGTTCCTTTGAGCGAGGACGCATCGACGGCTGAAAATAGTTTACATAGAGCCGCAGGTAATGATAGATGTCGTTGAGGATCGCCTGCTGCTGTTCGTCGTCAAGCCGCTGGTACCCGACATGGCGGCGCACCACCGAGTAGTTCTTCTGCTCGACAAAACAGTTGTCGTTCTTGCGGTAGGGCCGCGAACGCGTAAAGGTGATCTGCTCGCTCTGGCAATATCGGTACAATTGGTGGTTTATAAACTCCGATCCGTTGTCCGAATCGATGCCGAGCAGTGGAAACGGCAGCCTCGTTCTTATATCTTTCAAAGCCTCGAAGACCCACACCTGAGCTTTGTTTTTTACGGCCTCCATCTCCGTCCAACCGCTGCAAACGTCAGTTACATCAAGCGTTTGGAGATATTCCCCCGAAGCTTGTCCGCCATCGTGTCCTCCCGACGCGATCTCCACGAATCCCGGCTTTTGCTCATCCCATTCCGAAAATGTCCGCATCGGGATCTGCTTCTTGAGCAAGCTGCCGGGCCGCGTCCCGCTCCGTCCCCTTAGCTGATATTTCTTCCTCTCGCCCGCCAACAGCCGGTCGATCGTCGCCGCCGAAATGCGACCCAGTTTCTCCCTTGTCCCGGCATCACAGATGATCTCGCCGAAATGCTCCAGCCGCCCGAC
>JAYVDQ010000228.1:0-7256 GCA_043749325.1 Chloracidobacterium sp.
CGATGAGGTTGCAATCCTTCGCAACGGCAAACTGGTCGCAAGCGGCAATCTTGGTGACCTTCTCCAAAATGACGGCGAACATCGCGTACTCGAGATCAGTATCCAGGGTGTCGTGGCGGACGCTATACGAGATCAGATCGAATTCATCGCCGGAGCAACGATCTCGGCCAAAGCAAACGGAGTCAACATTCAGATCCTCGACGAATCTGACATCGACGCCGTCCTCACGATCACACGCAAAGTAGGTGGCCATCTGATCTCGATCCAGCCGGTCAAGCAATCGCTCGAAGAGCTGTTTATAAAAGAAACTGCCTAAATTATTATTTTTCAGCCCGGATGGCGGTTACTTTCCAGTGGATATTGGCCCGGTCGTCGTCTTTGCTAAAGCCGTCGAAAGTCAGCGTGATCGGTATGATCTCACCTGGGCCGAGGCGGGACTGCTGTACAGGGACGACGAGGATCTTTCGCTCGCGAAGAGGCTGATTAAACTGAGTAACGACAGATACGCTCACCTCGAGAATATTGATCGTCCGGGTCCCTCTGTTTCGGACCTTGCCGTGGATAAACATCGATATCTTACCCAAACCCATTGGCGATTCGACCGTGCTGTCGTCGGTCGAAATGACGATGTCTTTGTTCAGCTCAGCATATTCGGGCGTCCCTTCCTGAAAGGAGCCCTGCAGGATCTTCGCGGTCTGATCCTCCATCGAGGGCTTGAACGAAAGCAGCCAGATCGCTACGCCGATCAGCACAATACCGACGATCACACCGCCGATCAGTACTTTATTTACGGCCTTTTTTTCCTGAGGTTTGAATAGATCTTCCATTTGATTATTCCGCCGCGTACTTAGACAACAAGTTTCTGCAAAAGGTTCCCATAGGTTATCATTTTGCTCAAAGAGGAGAAAATGCCCCCGCGAGCCGCGAAAATTTCACCAGTGCCAACCTATGTCGAGGCCGTTTTGCCCGTGCCCCTGCGGCGTTCGTTCACATACCGCATTCCGGAGGAAATGCGGGGCGCGATCAAGCTTGGGGCACGGCTAAAAGTCCCTTTCGGCAAGCGCAGCCTGACGGGGTACGCGGTCGAGCTTCACGCCGAGCTGCCGACCGATATTGAGTTTGACGAATCGAAGATCAAAGACATCATCGAGGTCTCAGACGACGAACCGCTCATCACGCCGGAGATACTTAGATTAACGCAATGGACAGCGGACTATTATGCGTCATTTTGGGGCGAGATGCTCAAGGCCGCTCTTCCGGCCGGTATCAACAGCGAAAAAGTACGGCCTAAACGACGAAAAGCAGTGCGGCTATTGCAGGCCGAACCGGATGCAAAGCCACTTACCGAACAACAGCAGAAAATCATTGAGCTGCTCGCCGCAAACTGCGGTGAGATGCTCTTTACCGATGTCATCGAACAGGCCGAAACGAACGCCTCGCCGATCAACACTCTGGCAAAACGCGGCCTGTTAGAAGTCTATGTTGAGGACGTTATGCGCGACCCTCTAGGTAAGGCGGACCTCCCTCCACAGGACGATTTCACGCTAACCGATGAACAACAGGCTGCTCTCGACCAGATCACGACGGTGGTCGAACGTGACACTTTTAAGGCTTTTTTGCTCCACGGGGTGACGGGTAGCGGCAAGACCGAGGTCTATATACGAGCGATGCGGTTCGCTCTCGACGCGGGACACTCGGCCCTGATGCTCGTCCCGGAGATAGCCTTAACGCCGATTTTTTCAAGACGGTTGCGGGCGGTATTTGGCTCGGTCGTGGCGATCCTGCACTCAAATCTTTCGCCCGGCGAACGCTACGACGAATGGCGGCGGATACGACTTGGGCAAGCTCGGATCGCGATCGGCACGCGGTCGGCGGTCTTTGCTCCGCTCGAAAATATCGGACTTGTCATCGTTGACGAGGAGCACGACCCATCATACCGCCAGCACGAATCGCCGTTTTACAACGCCCGGGATGTCGGCGTAATGCGTGCAAGCCTCGCCGGAGCCGCCGTCGTTCTCGGCTCGGCGACGCCCGCGATGGAGACTTTCTATAACGCTCAAAGCGGCAAATATACCTATCTACATCTGCCCGACCGTATCGGCGGACGCGGCCTTGCCGAAGCAAAGCTGATCGATATGCGTGAGGTTTTCAAACGCGCAGGAAAAGATGTCGCTCTTTCGCCGGAACTGCTCGAAGCGATCAAAGAGACGCACGCACGGGGCGAGCAGTCGATGATTTTGCTCAATCGACGCGGATTTTCGCAGTTCGTGCTTTGCCGGACATGCGGCGAGACGCTGAAATGCAAAAATTGCGACATCACGCTCACATTTCACCGCCGCGACAATAAGCTAGTCTGTCATTACTGCAATTACCGCGAAAACAGCCCTCGCCTCTGTCCGCATTGCCAGAGCGAATTCCTCTATTTCGTCGGCGAAGGCACCGAAAACATTGCCGATCAGCTTGCGAAAAAATTCCCTGACCTTCGCATAGAACGCGTCGATCGCGACACAATGGCACATAAAGGCGAGATGGAGGACGTGCTGCTAAAATTCGCGTCCGGCGGCATCGATATGCTCGTCGGAACGCAGATGATCGCTAAAGGGCACGATTTTCCGAACGTGACGCTCGTCGGCGTGATCTCGGTCGATATCGGGTTGGGATTGCCCGATCTGCGTTCGGCGGAGCGAACATTTCAGCTAATCACACAGGTCGCGGGACGCTCAGGCCGTGGTAAAAAAGCGGGCCGAGTCCTGATCCAAACCTATTATCCTGAGCACTACGCCCTGCGGTACGCGAAAGAGCAGGATTACGAGGGATTTTACAAAGAAGAGATCAAATACCGCGAGCGGCTGGGTTATCCGCCATTTTTCGTGCTCGCGAGCATCATGATAAAGCACCGCGAACACGCCCAGGCGATGCGAAACGCCAGTATCCTGCGCCATGCTCTGGACGCGGCAAATCCCGACAAATATTGTCGAATACTAGGCCCCGCACCGGCATCGCTCTCGCGGTTAAAGAACGAATACCGGGTGCAAATCATTCTCAAAGGGGCAACCCGGCGAGCGCTTCGCGAAACACTCCAAATCGGCCTTGCCAACGCTGAATCGAAGAGATGCGATATGCGGTCCATTTATGTTGAGATAGATCCGGTAAATTTGATGTAAATATATGAAATTTCTTGACTTAACAAAAGCCTTAACATACTATCCACGTAGCAGAATTCAATTCAAAGGGTGGTCAAGCGATATGAAATCTTTCTTAGCTTTCGCGATCTTAGGCGCCGTAATGTACGGTTGCGGCATCGGCGACAATCCAAAACAGAGCAGCGAAACGACCCCGGCAAATTCCGCCCAGGCTCCGGCAAAGACTACACAAAAAGCCGATAAGGAATCCGTAAAGGCCGAATTGGTCAAGCTCGAAGAAGACATGACGCAGGCGGCGATGAATGGCGACATTACCCTTCTCGCTAAAAATACGACCGACGATTTTAAGCTAACGGGCGTTGACGGAAAAGTTCAGGACAAGAACGAGGCTCTTGCGGACGTCAAAAAAGAAAAGAGCATTAAGGCCTGGTCAATCACTGACGCGGAATTGATGAGCTTTAGCGACGATTCCGCCGTACTGAGTTACACGCAGAATGTAACCCTAAAAACCGGCCAATCTGGCCGCGCTCGCGTGACCGACTCATTCGTCAAAAAAGACGGCCGCTGGCTGATCAAATCGGAACAGCAAACAATGATGAAGAAATAGGTAATGCGTCAGAAATCATGAAAAAGGCTTCGTATCAATCGCGAAGCCTTTTCTCGTGGGTTAAAACTAGCTATTAGTTTACGGCTTTTGAGCTTAACTCGGCTTGCTTAACGTTGATGTGGGCGTAGATCTCACCCAACGAAACCTTGCAGTTTACCGAGTCCAGCGAGATCACGTCGTCGCGTTCGTCGTAGATCCGGTAGAGCCACTGCTTCGCATTCTGGCGGGCATACTGCTCGACGCGCATCTCGTCGGCCTTGACCAAAAAACATTCCTTTACGCTCGATATTGCGAGGTAACTTTCGAGCTTTTGGGCCTTGTCGATCGGGCTCGTCGAATTGGAAACGATCTCGATCACGATGGTCGGATTTCGCAAAATATCGGAATTTTGATCCGTAAACGTGGGTGCCCCGTTGACGATGACCACATCCGGATAGCAGATCATGTCGCTCTTGAGCTGCACCTGCATTCCGTTGACATAAATCTCGGCTTTATTACCCGACAGGCGGGTGCCGATCGCGATGGCGACGTTTGTGGCGATCAGATTGTGCCATCTGTTTCCCGATGGTTTTTGGACCGTCTGCCCCCCAAATATCTCGTTCCGATAGGCTCCTTCAGCTGACGACTTTTTACCTGATTGATTCAAATTACGATCATTCATACCGTTGTATTACTCCTTGTTAATTTGGCAAAGCGAACGAGAGAGTGCGGTTTTCAAAGCGTGGACACTTTGAGCGGACTGATTTGTTTGCTAAAACTAGTGTTGCATATCGGAACGCTTATTTTCAAGAATATTTAAATGAAACTTGCTCAACTGGCCACGGCGACCGCCTCCAATATTTCGCAAGGCTCCGGTGATCTGGAGATCACGTCGGCCGCGGGACTCGATATCGCCCAAGCCGGTGATGTGACGTTTCTCGCGAACCCAAAATACACTCCGGAGATCAAAGAAACCCGTGCAGCCGCGATTTTTCTTAACGAAAACGTCGAGATCGGTCGCGACGATATTGCCATTTTACGGGCTAAGGATGCCTACGTCGCGTACACGCTCGCATTGCGGCTCTTTTTCCCGACGCCGCCAATCGTGCCGGGCATTCATCCGTCAGCTGTAGTGGATGAAACGGCGTCAATTGCGGAAAACGTGGAGATACAGGCGAATGTAGTAGTGGGAAAAAATTGCGTCGTCGAGAGCGGCGTCAAGATCTATCCGAACGTAACGCTTTACGATAATTCGCGAGTCGGCAAAAATTCGGTGCTGCATTCGGGCGTTTCGGTTCGCGAGAGTTGTGAGATCGGCGAGCGATGTATCGTCCATAATAATTCGACGATAGGCTCCGACGGGTTTGGCTACGCAAAAACAGAAGATAAACACTGGCTCAAGATACCCCAGACAGGCCGTGTCGTACTCGAAGACGATGTCGAGATCGGAGCAAATACCGCCATCGACGTTGCCTCGGTTGGCGAAACACGGATAAAACGCGGTGCGAAGATCGATAATCTTGTCCAGATCGGACATTCATGCACTGTGGACGAAGACGCCCTGATCTGTTCGCAGACCGGTCTCGCTGGCAGCTCGCACATCGGCAAACGCGTCATTCTAACCGGTCAGGTCGGCATCGCCGGACACCTTAAGGTCGGCGACGACGCCGTGATCACCGCCAAATCCGCGACATCGCACGACGTCGAGCCGGGCAAGGTGATATCAGGTATCCCAGCCTTTGACAGTAAAGATTGGCTGCGTTCGACGGCGGCGTTCCGGCGTCTGGGCAATATGGCGGGAAGGCTCAGGGCGTTGGAAAAACGTGTGTTCGGCGACGAAAATAAATAATGCAGCGAAAAGAAAAGATAATTGTCGCGTTATGCGTGGTTTTTACAGTAGCATCGGGAGCACTGCACTACGCCGGGGCAAATGCAGTGCTGGCGTTTGCCGTTACAGCTGGGGCGCTGGCCTTGCTCGCGGTGATCGTGGGAGACGCAACCGAGCAGCTCGGCAGCCGTCTTGGGCCTGGAGCGACCGGGATTTTGCAATCCGCTCTCGGCAATCTGCCCGAGCTTTTCGTATGTATCTTTGCGCTCAGGGCAGGGCTGGATGAGGTGGTGAAGGCTGCGTTGATCGGGTCGATATTGGGTAATTCGGTGCTCGTGCTCGGCCTCGCGTTGTTTCTCGGCGGCTTGAAAAATGGCACGCAGAGATTCAAGTCTGAGCCGCCCAAGATGATCGTCGCGTTGATGCTGCTGGCGGCCGCCGCGTTGATCGTGCCGACTCTCGCCAAAGAGCTTCACACACCGGCCGAGCCGCATATTGCAAGCTTGGATATTTTTCTTGCCGTAATTTTGCTCATTTTGATGGCTGCGAGCATTTATTTTTCGGTAAAGGGCGATCCGTCGGTCGCACCGCAACACGAGGAATCGGGCGATCCGAAATGGTCAATGAAATTAACTGTCATCGTACTGGCCTCAGCAGGAGCGGGAGCGGCGTTTGTCTCGGACTGGTTCGTCGAAGCCCTCCAGCCCGCGATGAAAACAATGGGAATATCCGAGGCGTTTGCCGGACTGGTAGTGGTTGCGATAGCAGGTAACGCGATCGAAAACCTCATCGGCATCCAGCTCGCGTGGAAGAATCAGGCCGATTACGCCGTCAGCGTCATCCTGAACAGCTCGCTACAGATCGCGCTGGGCCTGTTCCCGGTGCTTGTCCTGCTGTCGTTCGTGCTGGGCGGGGCCGTGCTGTCATTTGTGCTCGCACCGTTGCTGCTTGCGGCACTGATCTTGTCTGTCGTCGTCTCAGCGGTCATAATTTACGATGGCGAATCGATCTGGCTCGAGGGCCTCGCATTGATCGGACTCTACTGCATCATCGCGGCGGCATTCTGGTGGGGCTAATTGTCGGAACCGGGAGCGGTAGCGACCGGATTCCTATTGCGGGAAGTTAAAAATCATCATGGAAACATCAGAATCGGGATACGACATCTCGCCGCTTGAGCCGGAGGCGATCGAGCGGCTTGCTCAGGACCTGAACGAGGAAGAATATCGCATTCTCCTGGATCACGGCACCGAACCCGCATTTTGCGGGACGCTGCTTGACAACAAGATGGACGGCATATATGCCTGTCGTTTATGCGGATTGCCGCTATTTAGTTCCGAAAAGAAATTTCACTCCGGCACGGGTTGGCCGTCGTTTTACGCTCCGTTCGACAAGGATCATCTTACAAATATCGAGGACAATGCCTATGGAATGCGGCGGATCGAGATCCGCTGTGCCCGTTGTGGCGGCCATCAGGGCCACGTCTTCCCCGACGGCCCACCGCCGACAGGACAAAGATACTGCCTCAATTCAGCTTCGCTGGAGTTTTTCGAAAATGGCGAGGAAATCGAACAGAAAAGCTGATCGTAGATCTTTGGGGGTTCGTCCCATCGAAAAAGCCCACTCAAAAGACAAGTGCGGCCACGTTTTCGATTGGGGAGATGTTCTATTTGAAAAATTGTGACTAAAATACTTAAATTAG
>JAYVDQ010000229.1:0-9550 GCA_043749325.1 Chloracidobacterium sp.
TATACCCCTCAAATCCGTCGCTGACAATGTGGACGTTCAGGTCGGATCCTCGACAAAATTTGATTATCGAATGAAATTCTTCGTCAATATCCAGCGTATCGACAAACCCGAACAGCTCCTCGGGTGTCGCCTTAACATAAGAAAATTGTTTTTTGAGGCATTCGCGCGACCCGATCTTTCCGGCTAGCCACTCATTCTCCACCTCGAGCCAGCGATCATCGGCAAATTTTTCCAGGACGGCGTCAATAACGTCTATCTTAGATATGGTGCCGTCAAAATCCATAAAGATCTTTGGCCGTACAGATCCGGTAAACAAATTGGTTAAATTAGTATGACTATTCATGAATATTGTTACCGCCCACACGAATTGATTCCGCGTGAGGAGCGGGCTGATCACACTCGTCGTAAAGTTCCTCCAAAGTAGCGATCCTTAGATTTTTAGACCGAACCCCCTGGATAATCAACGGTAATGCGCGGGCAGTTTCAACTCTCCGGTTCTTAAGCGTGTCATCACCATCGTGAAGGAGCACTATCGAACCGGGCTGAAGCTCTTTTAAAACATTTTCTACTATTTCTTTTGCCGTTATCGGCTTCCAATCAAATCCGGTGACGCTCCACTGAATAGTTTTTAGTCCCAGCCGCCAGGCGGCCGCGAAATATGCCGGCGTCCGCACCCCGCACGGCGGACGGGCTACCGTCGGTGTCACGCCTGTAACCCTGCTTATGATCTTTTGCGAATCTTCCAGTTCGCGCCGGGTGGTACTCGGCCTTTGATATAAGTATATCGAATGTGATAACGAATGGTTCCCTATTTGATGGCCTTCGCGGACAACTCGACGGGCCACCTCCGGGAGCCGCTCAACTTGCGAGCCAACCATGAAGAATGTCGCTTTTATACCATATTCGTTCAATACGTCCAAGATGGATTCGGTGTCCTCGCTCGGGCCATCATCAAAGGTCAGGGCGATCGCGTTAGAATCCGTTTTTCCTCGCCAGACCGTTTTACCCAGCAATTGAGAGCGGACGGAGTACGTGGCGTAGTAGCCGCCAGCCAATCCGATGGCAGCGGCTGTTCCTGTAATGATCGCCAATGTACCCAACATATTACTCTCAATAAAAACCTTTCCGGAATTCCCAACGCTGAGTTAGGCTCCGTCTATTAGACGATGAATCTCTTCTAATTCCACAATTCGCTACCGGACCTCTGAACTAGCCACCTGGCTACATGTTGAGCTGCGCCCGATGGTTTCCTCTTACGCGCGTTTATACGCATCTCCGCCAGTTTGTGCGGATTTTTAAGCAGATCGGCGACCGTGCCGGCCATTTCATCGATGTTGCGAACCGCGCGGCCCACACCCCATTCGTCGAGGAGTCGATATTGCAATCGCTCAGCCCCGGGCGGTGGTTCCATGGCAACGATGGGCAGCTCGGACGCGATCGCCTCATAGAACATGCTGCCCAGCTTCGAAACCATCAGGTCGGCCGTGCTCATCAAGCTCGGCATTTCATCAGGGTCTGTCCAACTCAACACTCTCAATCGGGCGTGCTGTGTCGTATTTTTTGCCAGTTGATCACATCGCGATCTCAGCTGCTCATTCCGCCCCGTTAACAATAACAATTGCGGTGACGGGTGCGTCATATCAAGTAATTTCCGAGCTGTCTCTTCTATTGATCCGATCCCTTCGCTGCCGCCGGCCAGTAAAATTAAGGGCTTCTTAGGGTCGAGACCGAATTTATCGCAGATCGTTATGCGTTCCGATTCACGGTTTCGCAGACCACTAAAACCAGCAGATAAGGTTGGCCCCCATATCTCGACTCTTTCCGGCGAGGCGCCATTCTTGATGAAATAGTCTCCGCACTCGTCCGTAACGCAGATGTAAAGATCAACCTCAGGCTGTACCCACGCACGGTCAGCATCCATTTCACCATTGACGGCAGCAAGCGGTACATCAAGATCCAGATCGCGTTTGATCAAAGCGGCAATCTCGCAACAACCGACCTCGGTAGCGACCAGGGCAGCCGGGCGAATTTCGCGCGCCAGATCAAATAAGGCCCGGCATCCCCGTCGATAAAACCATTCGGGGCTGGTACCGGATTGCTTCTTCTGAAAACGGTCGATATAGGCCCAAACACCAGGCAGGTGTTTCACTAACCACAAATAGGTGGTCACATGCGTGAATCGAGCGAGTGGAGTCATGTAATCGGCGACATCGGCGATCAATACGGTGGTAGAGGGCTGTTCCACATGTAGAGCGGAAGCCAGCGATTGGGCTAAACGAATATGCCCGTAACCGTTAGAAATGGTTAGGATCAACACGGGACGGCCACTTGTGATCCGCGTGCTGACGACCGTTGTCAGGAACCCATTCTCTTCTTCCGCGATCGGCCTTATTTTCTCGATCGCGAGATCCACTATGTCTTCAATCGCATTCGGCAGAGCCAGTTTTAATGAGCTGACCGCCATCGGTTCCCGCTTTTCTGCGTTATTAAGAATATCCAAACATACCCGGGCCGTTTCGGTTGAGTCCGAGGTCATCACGGCCGCCCCGGCTGTTGTGAAATACTGCGAATTTGATCTTTCGGGACCCGGGATCGAGTCAAAAAGCACAAGCGGGACGCCGCAGGCTGCCGCTTCGGCCAGAGTCAGTCCGCCAGCCTTGGTTATCAAAAGGTCTGCCGCCTGCATCAATCTGGCGACCTCGTTGGTCCAATTCATAACATGTAAACTCGCACTCGCGGTATTTCGCAATTTGCTAAGCTTACGAAGCATCCGCGTGTCACGCCCAGGAAGCGCGACGACCTGCAATTCCTGGCCGCTATCTAAAAGCCGCGCCGCTACCGCGTCCATGCGAGTCGGCCCCATGCCGCCCCCCATCATAAGAACTATAGGACGATCATTAAGTCCAAATTTTTGACGTGTCTTCGCTCTGTCATATTTGACAGCGAAGCCCGGGTCGATCGGTATCCCGCACACGTGAATCGATTCGGCGGGTGCTCCCCATTCTTTCAACTGACAGCGAACGATTTCGTGCGGAACCACATAGACAGCGGCCTCCGGCTTTACCCATATGGGCTCCGCCTCGAAGTCTGTTAAGACGTTGACGATCTTAGCCCCTGTAAGTCCAGCTCGCGTGGCGATCACCGCCAATTCCGACGCTCCGACCTCGCAGCAAACGATCATAACGGGCTGAAACGTTTCGATCTCAGTAAAAACCCGCCGGCAGCCCCAACGCCATGCCCAGACAGGAGCAGTTTGCTGAGCATTTCGCTTGACCCGCAATGCAAAGAACCTGCCCCAGAGGCTTGGCACGAAACGGATCATCAACCAATACGTCCATACGTAAAACACCCGAAAGATAAAGCGACAATTCTCAAGTGCGTCAACGATCCGAATTTCGGCGTCAGGCTTTCGGCGGGCAAACTCCGCACCAAGAGCTTCGGCCGCACGTACATGGCCGGCACCGAATGAAAGCGTTAATATCAGAATGCGTCCCGCCCTCAATTTTCCCTCCATTTCATTTGCGAAAAGCCAACCAAAAGCGTAACAACCGCCATGATCGCCAAAACCAGAAGTTCGTTCCAGATCACTGAATTTCCAGCTAAAACCTTGTTGACGGCTTCAAAAATATAGGTCGTCGGCAATATATTTCCGAGCCATTGGAGGGCGACCGGAAGCGTTTCCGAGGGGTAGTAGATCGGCGCCAGCAGGACCAAACCTGCCCCCAGAGCATCGGTCATCAGCGAGCCCTCGCTAAAACTCCGAACGCGGGCCGCAATTATCAGGCTGATCCCGCACAACGATATAAGTGAAAGAAAGACCACAACCCCCAATAAAAGCATGCCGCCAATGCCGCTAAATTGTGTCGTCACACCCAGTGCCCAGGCCCCTGCCATCATCGAAAGCGTGGCGATAGCGCCCTGCGCCAATGCAAAGATCAACACTCCGAAAACATAAGCAGTAACGGTGACCGGCAACGTTGCGAATAATTTCAGTCGTCCTGTAAAGCGATTTTCGAGCAATAGATAACCAAACCAGCTGATCGCGGTCAACGACAGCGAAAAAACTAACGAGGCGGCCAGAAAACGGAGTTTGGCGGAATTCGGCAATTCCACCCCGATGTTCTTCGCCACTACGCCGTTGGCAAAAAGATACATTCCGATTGGAAATACGATAGCCGCAAGAAGAAACGGCCCCGATTCCGCTCGCAATCTCGCAAGATGGATCTGAAATACGCAAAATATGTCAGAAAGCACCTTTTTCATTGTTCGGGACGCCCTCCGTTTCCGTCCAAGGCGCGGCCCACGAGCGAAAAATACACGTCCTCAAGTGTCGACGTCGCGATCTGATATTCGGTGGGATTCACTTGTTTGATAAAGTCTTGCACCTCTCCGAACGAATCAAAAAACAATGTTTGAGGCGTTTCTGCCGCATGAGGCTCCGCGGTGTACTGGACTCGATACCGCGAGGGAAACATCGCTCGAAGCTCGGGAACAGTACCAAGGGCCACGATGCTCCCTTCGTTTATGAACGCAACGCGGTCACAAAGCCGCTCGGCTTCCTCCATATAATGTGTCGAGACGATCACGGTCGCACCTTCGGCATTTACCTTCTTCAGAGCATCCCAGACCAGATGCCGCGACGCCGGATCGAGGCCGGACGTCGGTTCATCCAAAACAAGCAGGGGCGGACGTCCGAGTAATGCGAGCCCTATCAATATTCGCCGCCGCTGCCCGCCGGACAACTGGCCGACACGCTTACGTATTTCGTCTTCGAGATCCAGAGCCTTTACAAGCTCGGCCGTTTGAAGCTGAGATTCTGCCTTGGTCAGCCCCTTCAACTTTCCAAACAGCTCCAAATGCTGTCTCACTGTCAAAGTGTCGAAAAACCCCGATTCCTGCGGCGAGATGCCCATCAGCAATTTCGCTTTTTGCGGCTCTCTTATTACGTCCACTCCGAAAACTTCGATCTTGCCGGATGTAGGCTTCAGCTCGGTTGTCAATTGCCGCAAAAATGTCGTCTTGCCTGCTCCGTTGGGTCCCAGGATCGCGATGACCTCGCCCTTTTGCGCCGTAAAATTGATGCCGCAATTGGCCTCGGTGCCTTTTCCGTAACGCTTTACCAGATCCGTCACGCTCACGGCGATCTCACGATTTTGCTGCGAGTCGTCCATAGGTCTCAGACGAGCTGTAAAAACTCCATCGCGCTCCAAACGGCCGTCCACGGATTATTTCTATAGACCGAAACCTCATAAGGGCATCCGATCTTGCAGCCTTTGCAAAAATCCCACATGTCCGGCGACTGTTTGATGATCTCGCGAACCTCCGTCGATGCGTAAATATCTTGCAAACTCATTTCGGGGGCTCCGCGATGTGTCGATACAAACGCACACGGAAACTGGATCGAACCGTCAGGCCGCATATTTACGAGATGCGACGCCGAGCGGCATGGAAACTTTTTGGTAAAACCGCCGTCCCGATAAAACTTGTAATAATCGGTGTAAAAACGGACACACTTAAATTCTTTTTTGAGTTTCAGGACGTAGTCGGCGACTTTGTCGAGAGCCGTTGCCTCCATTTCGACGTTCTCGGTTTCAAATGTCGTTCGTACAACGTTGTGGACAGCCTCTGTATGAAGTAGGAAACCGCGTTCTGTACAAAATTTCGCAAGCTCACGTAGATCTTCAAGATTTGATTCGTCAACTGCTGCGTTTATCTGAACCAGATTGTGCTTGAGTTTATTATCAGCTATGTAGTCAAGGGCGGCGAGGATCGTCGGCAAACCGTCGATGCCGCGGCGCTCATGAAATTTCTCGCGATCCAGAGTGTCGATCGAAACTTCAAGTTGATCGAGCTTTACACAGGACTCGGCGTATTTCTTTAACGCTAAACCGTTTGTCGGCATCGACGTGAAAAAGCCTTTTTTGGACGCATACTCGATGTATTCTGGAACGTTTGGATTCATTAGCGGTTCGCCGCCCGACATGCTCCATGCGAAAACGCCCATATCGGCGGCCTCGTCCATCCGCTTGAACACCCGGTCGCGAACCGCTCGATCTTCAGGAATCTGATTTTGCCAGATCGCGCAATAGCCGCATTTCATATTGCAATGAAGGGTCGTCTCAAACATCACCATAAAGGGACGATTGAAACCGTGCCGTAACTGCCTCAGCGCATTTTTGAACATCAACCTTTTTTGCATAATTCTCGGTTAATCTAATTACAATGTGACCCCCAGGTGCGTGTCGTTGAGTCTTTTGGACGTTATCATCCGTAATTTCAATAATTAGCTAAAAGCAAGGTCATTGGTCCGTTTGAGCATCAAGCCGTAGCCCTATTTGAACATATAACGATCGGAACCAATGACCGGAGAATCAGAAAAACGAAGGAGACAAGATCACTTGCCCCCGTCCCCATGTCGAATATCAGTTTCCGCGAGTTTATTGGCCGTTTTCTGTCTCAACTCCCTTTACTTTTTCGTTTAGAGCAAAGAGTCATTTTACATTTCTTTACATATCTTTACATATAAGAATACCCTTTTTCCACCGAGATTCAACTCTGCTAAAGCAACTGGAAAAAAATAGAGAAGCACCGTAATCAATAGAGCGAGATCTTTGTAAAGCTAATATCCTTCGTCGACCGGACATGCATTTCATTCCGTAAAATATTCAGATTGTCGATGTAATGGATTGTGTTATGAGAATTGGCACGCTCAATGTATCATTGCCCGTGTTGTATCACAAGAAAAAGCGCCGTCGCCGCGGACGAAGCCTTAATTTCAAGCATTAGCCTTGCCCAGAATCAAGGCCGGGGGCTTTGTCACCTCAGTCGCTTCAATAAAGAAAATGAATTCGGGCAAAATTAAGTCCGACCAATAGAAAATAAGAAACGAAGAACATATTTTTCCAGTTTCTCATGACCGGACTGCGAACCAGCGCCATCAGCCCAGACGCCCATAAAAGTTCAAACGTAATTGCAAAGGCACTTTCCAGCCGTTGTCCACGCGTGATGGACGGTTTAGGTTATGGGTCGAAAGTTACTCCAGTCCGGTAAAGTCAACATCCGCCAGGTTGTCAGTGATATCGACAGCGCCGGATGCAAAGCGGTATTGCCGTGAGGCCACGCTGATAGTGTAAGCCGCACCGGACGAGAGACTCTCAAACTGGTAATAACCAAATGCACTGGTCGTTACCGTTATGGCAAAACCGCTCGGATCGATGAGCTTCACCGTCGCTCCTCTGATGCCCCGGCCGTCGGATGACGTTACCCGGCCCGAGACCGTGACGCCGCGTGATGACGTGACCGAGACGCTGCCGCTCTGATCGTAGCTGGCCGAGAGCACCATGCCGTTCACATCCGATGTGACGCCGCTGATGACCGAGTCATCAAAGGTAACGCTCGATGTACCCGTTGCGGCACCGTCAAGGACGTGGAACCTCACTCTCGCAATGCGCGTCGCTCCCTCAGTGATCGCCGTTATAGAAGCACTGGCACCGTTGAAGTTCTCAACTATTCCGATGTTTCCGTTGGCGGCGTTAGCGGCGTTGACGTTGAGCGTCGTTCCCGCCGGTGCTCCGTCGCCGAGCGTGATGTCAGGATTGGCATTAACTCCGCTGATATCGCTGATCGCGAGCACCGCCGGATCGAAGTGAAGCCCGTACTGGGTCCCGGCTTCGTTACCCTGGGCCGCCATCTCGATATCGACCGTGATGTCAGAACCAGGCCGTCCCGATCTGGATACAACACGGACGACGCGTGCCGCCGATTCTACTTCAGCCTCAGGTACTGCATTTGCCTCCGTATCGGAATCAGGCCCCGAAATGGGCGTACAGCCCAGATTGGTGATCGTGAGGTTGCCTCCGGCCGGTGTTGGCTGCCAGCCCGTTGTGTTCGGATCGAAATCCGTCGCTGCGTCATGGCGAGCATAAGCATCGATCGCCGTTCCGTCACTGCTGCCCAAAAGTCCATCGCCAAGCGTTGCTCTCGGACCTGCATCTAGACGCTGCTGTTCGTTAGGCGTCACGCTGGGACAGTCGGTTCCGCTCAGGAACTTCTGGTACTGGATCTGATCCCCGACATTGACATCGCCGTCACCGGTTCCGGGAACCCCGACAGCCGTCCGGTTGATGTCACCTTCGAAGCTGGCCGCCGGCACAACCGTGATCCTGACGGTGGCCGTCGAGGTCTGGATCGGCCGCGTCAGGTCGAGAATCAGAAACTCGCCAAAGTCCTGCTGTCCGAGAGAAGGTATGGTCTTGGTACCCAACTGGAACGGAGGCGTGCTGTTAGTCAGCCCCAGGATGCCAAAATCGCTGTCGTTCGTAATTACGAGCTTATTTCCTCCATCGAGAGCGGCAAGACCCTCCGGCTTATCGTGCGCAAAGACGCGTGAGGTCGGGCTAAGCGCCTGCATTGCCGCGATCAGATCGAGCTTCAGAGTTTTAGTGACAGGCGTGATTCCGCTAGTCGCGAGCGTCGTCCTCGCCGGAGCAGTGTTTTGGCCTACCACAAGTTTTTCCAGTGTGTTTCCGCCAATAAGTAAGCCTTTTGTGGAATCGTAAACAGCGCCTGGGACGGTGCTCTGCGGACCGATGTCGGTGGCTCCGCTAATATCGATCTGGTATATCCGCTTGTAAGCGTTCGGCGGGAAAGACCCGTCGCGCTCGTCAACCAG
Organism: Chloracidobacterium sp.; assembly: GCA_043749325.1. Classification (GTDB taxonomy): domain Bacteria; phylum Acidobacteriota; class Blastocatellia; order Pyrinomonadales; family Pyrinomonadaceae; genus OLB17. The sequence continues at coordinate 8,672 of JAYVDQ010000229.1, forward strand.
AAATGTCGTGTTGCTGACCGCCGTTATCTCGCTCACGGCAGTTGCCGTCGTGCCCGGATCGTCTAGTAGATATAGGTGCTCACGGAGCTGACCGTTGGAAAACGTGTAGGTGACTATTCGCAGCACCGTCGTGCTGGAAGTCTGAGCGTTCGTAATGTCGTTAATGAGGGCCGATTGCATCATGCCCACAAGTTTTGTGCCATCTGGCGTTACGGTCAGCCCTTCCATGCCCCGATTGGGGCGACGCTTCCCGAGTTCCCTGGGAAGAGTGGCGTTAAACGGTGAAAGGCGGCCGATCTGCCGTCCAGTCGCGTCAAAATGGGTGATAAACGGCCCGTATTCGTCGGAAACCCAGAATGTGCCGTCCGGCAAAGCTACAAGACCCTCGGAATCGTAGCCGAACGGCGTGGCCGGTAGTACAGCCCCGTTCAAATCGGTGATGACCTCACCAGTGCTTGCGTCGGAATTTACCGCGCCGTTATACGGTTCGCCGTTTGGCCCTTTCAGCGTAATTGCCTGGCCTTGTAAAACGGCCACGCCGTTTATCAGCTTGAACCGGCCGATAGCAGGGCTGAACGTCGTCACCGGTTCGACCTTGCTGGCGCTCGGGCCATCCACGTTCGGACCACGATCGGTCACACCGTAGTATTCGTCCGACGATCCCGGGACGGGTGCCATCGAGGAACCAAAGCCGTCGCCCCCCACATTTACCCCGCCGAAAATCCCAAGCGGAGGATTGTTCATACGGAAGGTCTGAGCGACGTCCGAAACGGTGTAGGTAAAGCTATCCTGGCCGGAAAAACCGCTATTCGGAACGTAGGTAAATGAGCCATCCGCGTTGATCGTACGCGCTCCAAAGGCCGGATTGGTGTGGTCCAG
>JAYVDQ010000230.1:0-2573 GCA_043749325.1 Chloracidobacterium sp.
CCTTTTTTGTAATGCTGGCCTGCCAGCCGAAAACGGTCAGCAGCGAAGGAACGACCAATGCCGAAAAACCGAAGGCTGAGGCGACGCCGAAAAATAACGAGCCGATCACTATCGCGGCCGTTGGCGATATAATGCTCGGCTCGCCATTCCCGAACGACAGCCGCATGCCGCCAAACGACGGCGCCGACCTGCTGAAAGGCGTCACGCCGATCCTCTCAGCCGCCGACATCGCTTTTGGCAATCTCGAAGGCCCGATGATCGATACCGGCATTTCTGCAAAATGCCGGCCCGGTTCGACGCAGTGTTTTGCGTTTCGTGTACCGACGCGTTACGGCAAGTATCTGAAAGAAGCCGGTTTTGACGTGATGAGCGTGGCCAACAACCACGCCGGTGATTTTGGCTTTGCCGGACGCGTGAGCACGCAAAAGGTACTCGACGAACAAGGCATCAAATACGCGGGCAGCCTCGAACCGCTCGCGACGACTGCGTTTCTCGACGTCAAAGGCAAACGCGTCGCCGTCATCGGCTTTGGGCACAATAACGGCATGCCAAACGTCAACGATCTCGCCGGTGCCCGCGAACTGGTGATCGCGGCCAAAAGACGAGCTGACATCGTCATCGTTTCATTTCACGGCGGAGCCGAGGGCACGGACAAACAGCACGTTCCGAACCAGTCGGAAATGTTTCTCGGCGAAAACCGCGGTAATCTGCCCGCATTCCCCCACACCGTCATCGATGCCGGAGCCGATCTCGTCCTCGGCCACGGCCCGCACGTCATGCGCGGCATGGAGATCTACAAAGGCCATCTGATCAAATACAGCATGGGCAATTTCTGCACCTACGGCTGGTTTGTCCTCGCGGCTGAAACGGCACTGACGGAGATCCTCGAGATCAAGATCGGGGCTGACGGCAAATTTATCAGCGGCAAGATCAACGGCGGTCACCAATTCGGCCGCGGCGGCCCGGTCCTCGACAATTCCGGCGAATCCGTCCGCAAGATCCGCGAACTCTCGATCGCCGATTTTGGAGCAAACGCCCCGAATATCGCCGACGATGGTACGTTCACACCAAAATAAACGGGACTTTTCGGTAAGTCACCTTATCTAAGCCGGAAGTTTGATCTTCCGGCTTTTTGCTATTCCCACTTGAACGCTCGTTATGTTAAGCAACGCACATAAGAAAGACTGAAACCCCTTAAGTAAAAAGGGCTTGACAGGCTGAAGCAACTTTGCTAATTTAGCAGGACTCCGAAGAATTAGCTCTCAACACGCTGAAAAGCCCCTTCATGTGTGTGGTGTGATTTTACACCCATCGAAGCGCGGTTTTTTGGGCAAATTGGAGCGTCTAACGCGGGACAATCGATTGTGAATAGTGATGGGTGTCACATCATTGCTTGGTTAGTGCCAATACGATGGCCGCATCGGCGATCAATTTTTTGGAAGATTTCAATGATTACTTGTTTCTGTCGTCTATATAGAAACATTTGCAGTCTAGACTTTGGGTCAGCCGCCAAAGTTGTATGGCCGTGGCATCGGATGCCGCTGGCATTCACCGGTGACCTTGGTAATTATTTATCGGTCTATGTGAGGACTTAATTGAACAGACAACTGAGCACATTAGCCAATCCAACTTGGAATTTGACCGTTACCGCGGCACCACCGAAGTCTGACGCCCCATCAGTATTACTGGCTCGCGCCGACCATCATTCAAATATTCACAAAACACCTAACTGCCTCAAAGGTGTTTTCAATAACGTGTCTAACCGGCCACAGAGTCTGTATTTTAGACTCAGGAGCAATCGTTAACCCTGGTTACAGGGAAACTGTGGCTACTTTTCAGGAGAAGAAAATAGATAGGAGAAGATTATGAAAATAAAATCTAAAATATTGATGCTCACCGTTCTAACTTGTTCGATCACACTTGCAATGGCGGCAGCCGCACAGGCACAGACCGTCTACGTGTATAACCTGCAACCCAGCTTTACTGCTCCGGGCGGTGGCGGCGTTTTTTCCGCCTATATAGGCCCACCTTCATACGACTTTGTATCCCCCGGTTCGACGACAGTCTTCGACGGGCGTACGGCTGGCATCATCAAGGCCGGTCTCGCCATTGGTCCAACGGATGGAATCTACGAGGACGAAGGCCTCTTCGCCTTCAAGCCCACCGTCGCGATCGATACTTTCGCGGCTGGAACTCTCACTTACGATGTCAATAAGCAGGCGGGCGTCAACCCGGTTTGGATGACGATCGAGATCGACACGGGCGTGCCGAGCGTCCGAGGTGACAACACCGTATACCAACATGTGCCGACATCAAACCCGGCCGGCTGGCATACGGTTAATGCTGGTGCCGGGTTATGGCAGAAATGGAACGATAATAACGGTGATACCACCGGCAACCCTTTGGTCACACTGAGTGCGATCGCTGCGGCCCACACTGGTCTTCAGGTCGTACGCACCTACCTGCGCCTCGGTATGGGAGATTCGTATAACAACGGTGGCACAGGAACAATTGCGTGGGTAGACAAAGCCACGCTTGGTGGGGTGACTTATGATTTTGTTGTTCTTAATGCT
>JAYVDQ010000231.1:0-7709 GCA_043749325.1 Chloracidobacterium sp.
GCTCTACAGACTACTTGCTAATTGCGGAATGGGAGAAACAAGGAATTCCGCTAGCCGTTATTCTTTCTTCGATAAGTAAGGCCTGCGATAACAAGGCAAAAGACAATATCACGATAAACTCGCTCTTTCATTTTAACGAGGTGATCGAAACGGAATTTGGTCTTTGGCTGCAAATGAAAATGGATGATGCCGAGGATCGAGGCGAAGCATCGTTTCATTTTGCGGCTTAACCACAGTAACAACTCGGCCAGTCATCTGATTACAAAATCATACTGCCGGATAATCAGCGAGATTTTTATTGCTAGCCGAAGGTGTCGATTTCACCATACCCGGTAGCCCGACCTTGGACCCAAGTTCCAGAAATCTCGGATCATGCCGGATTCGACTCCATCTCGGATCGACTGACAATGCCGTAAGGTCTAACTCATGTCGAATAAATGCTTCATCGAGGTATCTGAAGGCACCTTCGTGATCCCCTAATGCGACGTAAATTCGCGCGATCTTAATTGCATGCTTGTTGTTATCATCCTCTGATTTTAGCTGCTCGATTATTTGAAAAGCTTCATTCTGTCGACCTTCCAGAGCATCTATGTAGCCTATCATTGCAAAAGTATCGGCATTGTAATGTATGTTGATCGATTTTCGGAAAGCGTCCAAAGCTTCATCATATCTTTGAAGTTCCGTCAGAACTCCTCCCAAAACAACGAGCGCCTCGTAATCGGCGGGCTCTATCTCAAGTACATCGTTTAAATAAATCGCCGCCTGCTCGAATCGTCCCATTAGATAAAACAATCTGGCAAGCATTTTATAGGTAACGGGGGACAACGGATCGATTTCGATAACTTGATTCAAGTGGCTCATCGCTCCGGAAAAGTTTTTTAAGAGCGTAAGGCTTCCCGCGTATCTATAGTGTGCTAAAACACTATTGGGGTTGATAGCCAGGGCTTGCCGAAAATGATTTTCGGCTGCCGCAAATTCCCAATCTAACTGCAATTTCAGCTCTCCATACATGACTTGCAGTACGTCAATAGACTGATCTAACTCCGATAAGATCTTTAAAATTGGATTGATCTTGCTCAAAAGATAGTCATATGAAATATGATCAAACACGTTTAGAACGCGATAGCATTCTACGGTTTCAACCAGCGAAAGAATATTCTCTGGGTCGTATGAAACTGATTTGCGAAAATATTCGATCGCCCTATAAAAGCCATCTTCGGTACGTTTCCCTTGAGAATATTTACCTTTCAAATAAAGCCGGTACGATTCGGCATCTCTGGTTTGTGATTTATTAAGCGAGTCATTATCGGAACGTTGAATTTCCGACTTTAGTCGTTGCGAAACCGTCGAGGAAATTTCGTTCTGTATCTTGATAATGTCCGCAAATGGCTGATCAACCTGAGTTCCCCAGAGATGTGAGCCGTCGGCGACCTTTACGAGTTCGACGCTGATCGCCAGACGGTCTCCTATTACCCGTATTCTTCCCGTTAAGATTGCCGATACGCCCAGGGTTTCGCCCACGTCTTTTGCGTCGGTGTCTTTATTTTTGTAACGAAAAACCGTGTCGCGTGCGAGGACCTTTAGGCCCGGCATACGTGAAAGACTGTTGATAAAGCTCTCTGTGAGTCCGTCGGCCAGATAATCGATCTCAGGGTTATCGCTTTCGTTACGAAGCGGCAGAACGGCCACTGAATCAAAGGCTGCGTCAGACGGCGATCTGTCAGTCCGCCGCCGCCCGCTGCCGGACAACTGTTTACGCCAGACCTCTGAATTAACGGATTCTATCGGAGCGATAAACCGGTATCCCGTTCCCTGAACTGTTTCGATTAGTCGTTCGGCCCCCATCTCGCCAAGCAGTCGACGTAATTTTGCAATGTGAACCGGCAGATTGCTCTCCTCGACAAAGCTGCCATTCCAGACCTTGCCGAGCATTTCGTCTTTTGTAACGATTTCGCCCGACCGTTCCACCAGCATCTGCAGCACGTCAAAGGTCCGCGGCGTAAGTTCGAGATATTTCCCATCCCTTATCACCCGGCGCTCAACGGTGTTGAGAAAGCAGTTTCTGAATTTATAGGTTTTCATGGAAGCACGAATGTCCTATTACCCCGTTTGAACTCAAACAACCGCTAAAGGTTGGCTTAGCGGCCCAAAATATTAAATCTAATCGAATTCAGAATAATATATCAAATTCAGATTTGTTTAGAACAATTAATTTCAATTTAGGACTCGCCCCGTCCCCGCCCTGTAGTCTGGCTCCATTACGAAATTTGTCGGCCTTGAATTCTCGAATCGAAATTCTCCGGCCGAGTGTCTCCCATAACCTTTTGCACTTTTACAAGGAGCAGCTATGACCCGTTTTTTCATCCGCCTTATTTCGAACCTAATAATGTCGGTTCGCTTTGTATCAACATTTCTCATCGAAGGTTTTAGTCGGATCGGGTCAAGCGAAATGCGGGTTGTACGCGGCTTTCTGTCAGCGGCCCTGATAGCCGGTATTTTCTGGCAAGCCCTTCTTATAATGCCGCCGCAAACTGTAGCGGCGAAAGATATTGCCCCCGCACAGGTTGGAGCCCCACCGGAGCCTTTCGTCATTGGCTCGCCGGTAACTGAAACGCAGGATTTGCTATTGATGGCGACGAATCTCGCGACGCGTGCGATAGATCTACCATTTTTTGCGGGAATGCTCGAATGGATGGTGGTGCCAGCTCCACCTGCACCGCTGCCCCCATTCTCGTTGACGTGGATCAATAAAAATAAAGCTACTTTTAATGTGAGTACGAATAAGTTGACCAAGGACTCAACGAGTTGTGATGGTTGCGGCGACTCGGGAGCAAATAGCCAAGAGCAGCTTACAAGCGGCAATGGATATATGGAATTCACGGCGAGTTCCGGAAGCAAAGGTTTCATTGGTCTTGGCAATACCATGAGTATTCCGCCTACCCTTCAACAGATAAAATTCGGAATAGCCTTTGGCGGCGTATCTTGGACCATTCGCGAGAGTTGGGTCTATCGCACAGAAGGGTCTTATTCCACCAATGATGTGTTTCGAATTGGCGTCGAAGGCAGCCAGGTCGTCTACAGAAAAAACGGGACTGTCATCTATACAAGCTCCGCGGCTCCGAGCTACCCGTTAATAGTTGGTACAAATCTTTATAATGCTGGGGACAATATTTACAATGCGACGGTGAGTTTCAGTCAGGCGACGCCGACCCCGACCCCGACGCCAACCCCCACTCCGACACCGACACCGACACCAACGCCAACCCCCACTCCGACACCGACACCGACGCCGACACCGACTCCAACCCCAACACCGACGCCATCACCGATGACGACACCAGTGAATTCTGTAATTTCCTGGACAAATAAGGTTGGTGTTGCCGAAAGTCCAACCGGCACAATTACCCGTAACACTGGCACTGATTCGTGGGGCGGTGCCGGTGCCAGCAGTATCCAATCACGCGCCGCTGATGGCAAGATGCGTTATGTTGTAGGCCAAACGAATAAACGTCGAATGATCGGACTTGGTTATATTGATTCAAATCAGAATTACACCGATATCGATTTTGGATACAACATAAGCGAAGACGGCACTCTGTTCATATACGAGAACGGGACACTAATTCTTAATGCAGCTCCGTATACAACTGGCACAGTGCTTGAGATCGAGCGTGTCGGTTCGACCTTAACCTATCGAAAAGACGGGGTTGTACAACGGACGGTTACGGGTGTATCAACATCAGCTCTGTATGTCGATACAGCGATATTTTCAAATGGCGGAGTTTTCAGTGACGTTAGTTTAATGATGTCGGGTACCCCGACCCCAACGCCGACTCCGACACCGACTCCGACACCGACTCCGACACCGACTCCGATCCCCACACCCACACCAACTCCGACTCCGACTCCGACACCCCAACCGCCATATCCAGTGGAACCGACTGCTGAAGAACTGGCAGGTGCCCGGCTAAACCAAAAGAACGCTACGGGTGGGACGAATCTGTATTCGCAAAATTTCGGCTGGGAAACATCGCTTGTCAATTTGCCTGGTCGGGCAGGTCTGGATGCCAATTTAAGCATCAGCTACAACTCGCTTGTCTGGGTAAATAGCGGAAGTTGGATGGTCTTCGATCCAGATGCAAGCAATGTCACGCCGGGATTTCGAATGGGATTTCCCGTTATCGAACCACGCTATTCGTACAATGGACAATGGGCGTACCTTATGGTCATGCCGTCAGGTCAGCGGGTCGAGTTTAGGCCGACTGCTGTCGCCGGAACCTATGAAACAGCTGATTCGAGCTATACCCAGTTAGTGAACCCGAGTTACCCGAACGGAGGCCTAACTCTAAAAGTCACCGATACCAATGGAACAATTCTGAGCTATCAGGCGTTTTCCGGTGGCTACCGCTGCGTCGAAGTAAAGGATCGAAACGGCAACATAATCACGAATGCGTACAACTCGTCAGGACAGTTGTTAACAATGACCGACACACTAGGGCGCGTTGTGACTGTGAACTATGACACATTCGGCACCCCCTCGACGATACAGCAGACGTGGAAGGGTACAAACGGCTCGGTCACCGATATTACCCACACCTGGGCGGCCCTTTGGTATACAACCAAAACAGTCTCAGTCAATTTTGCAATTGGTTACCTATGGGGAACTGGAAACGGTGCCTCGATTAGGGTCCTAGATCGAATAACGTATGCGGACGGCAGCTCTACAAAATTTGACTACAACAGTTACATACAGGTCACAAAGGTAAGCAATATCGCTGCCGATTTGACCTCGCATGTGCTGAACTATACCTCGACAGACCTCGATAGTCCTGCAACCCTCCAGATCGATTGTCCACGATTCACGCAGACCCGGACTAAAGTCGAGAATTCTAACAATGGTGCCGAGACGATTGTTCATAACGATAAATACCCAAATTCCAGTTTCTCGCTTTATAACGGAACTGTGAATGGTTCCGGCACCCAGGTTGAGGTATGGTTGGAGGGGCATCCCGACAACCTTCGTACAAAGACCTTTTATGGCGACTCGGGCTGGAAAGAAGGTCTGCCGCTTGCGACGGAGGATTGTTTGTCGACTAGCTCAACCTGTTCCGACCTCAAACGATGGAAATGGTTTGACTACGAGCAGGACTATCCGGGGCTTTCCTATATTGTGAATCCGCGACTTAGAGAAACCCTTGTCGGCGACGGGACAAACACCAAAATGACCACCATCGACTATCTGCTCCAAAGCGGAAGCTCGAATATTTCTCAGTATGGTCTCCCGGCCGCAATTAACATTTACGATGTCAATCTCACATCTGTTCTAAAAAAGCAGACGATTGCGTATAACCTCGATCCGGCTTATACTTCGCGAAGAATAATTGGGCTGCCCGCTGAGGTTGATCTTTGGGAAGGGGCACCATCGGGGGCTCTGACACCCATGTCAAAAGTGACTTATGCATACGATGAGGGAAATCTGATGGGCACAGATCCGGTTCAAAACATCTCGCCTGTGCAGCACGACACCAGTTATGGCTCTTCATTTGTTGTGGGACGCGGGCTGGCGACCTCGACGACGCGTTACGACGTGCTTAATCAAACGTCTCCGGTGACTTCGACCGTTAAATACAACACGGCAGGTGCTCCCGTATCGCAAACTGATCCGCTTCTCCATACGGTCAAGGTCGATTATTCTGACGTTTTCAATTCGTCGGGTAATCCGGCGACCTATGCTTATCCGACAAAAATCTACGATCCGGCAGGCAACTATTCGTCCGTAAAGTATCGCTATGATATTGGAGCAAACGTATGGGCTCAGTCGCCCGCTCCTCTGAATCAAACGCAAGGCAAGATCAGTGAAAGGATATTTGATTCCGTCGGAAGGTTATCGATGGACATGGTTGATAATTACGGTGGTGCTTATACGCGGTATGAGTATCCGCCCAACGGCATTCAGTCAAAGGTTTTTTCGACCGTGACGGATTCCAATAATAACAGCGTGGCCGACACAGCCGACGAAGTTTTGACCGAAAGTTGGTTTGACGGCGCGGGACGCGTCCGGCGTTCGAGAACCGAGCATCCCGGCAGCACTGGCGGCTTGACCGGGAAGGTTGTCGAGTACGATATTCTTGGCCGCATAAAACGTACATCGGTCCCGACGGAGATCTCCGTTCCAAATGTCAACGATCCAAATACGTGGGCACCGGCGGGTGATGATTTTCGCGGGTACGACTCGCAAGGTCAACCGATTTGGCTCTGGAACCAGACGCAATACGATTGGAAAGGCCGCGTTACACGGACTATTCCTTCGGATTCAACCGGCAGTGACGGCAAAGACACACTGATTTCGTATGATGGGTGCGGCTGTGCGGGCGGCGAGGTGACGACGGTTCAGGGGCCGGTCGTCCCGCGCGACGACCAGCCTACTGTAAATGCAAGACGAGTGCAGAAATCCTACGCCGACATTCTTGGCCGGGGGTACAAAACCGAAACTCTAAATTGGGACGGCACGGTCTATTCGACAGTTAAAAATACTTTTAATGGACGCGATCAAGCTACCTTAGTCCGCCAATACGCGGGTGCCGATACAAGCTCGACGTATCAGGATACGACCGCAACATTCGACGGTCACGGCCGCTTGAAAACTTCGCACAAGCCTGAACAAAGCTCCGGTACAAACACGATTTACAACTATAACGCCGACGACACCATCTCAAATGTCACGGACGCGAGGGGCGCGGTAGCGAGTTATACATACAACAGTCGAAGGCTTGTAACGCAGGTGACTTATGCAGTGCCGGGCGGGTCGGGGATACAGGTTCCGGGGAACATTGGCTTTACATACGACAATCTCGGTAATAGAGCAACAATGTCGGACGGGTTTGGCAGCGTTGCTTACGAGTATAATGAGCTTTCTCAGATAAAGGCGGAGACCCGGGCCTTTAACTACACGATGGCAAATGCTCCATCGCCAAACAACAGTTTTAAGCTGCTATACACTTATGGGCTGGCCGGGCAGCTTGCTTCGCTGACCGATCCTTATGGAGCGGGTGTAAATTACGCTTACGATCATGCCGGACGGCTCAACAACGTGACGGGGACGAGTTTTGGCAATGTGATGAGCTATGCCAATAACGCCAAATACAGAGCGTGGGGCGGTCTTAAAGAGCTTACACACGGCAGCACCATGCAGACGACGATGACGTACAACAACCGACTCCAGCCGGCCAGTTATAATTTGTCGGGCGGCGACGCGTCACAGCGAATGAACAAGACTTACGATTATTACAGCGACGGCTCCTCGCGATACACGCAGGATCTTATTAATCCCATCTTTGACCGTCTGCAAACCTACGACCAAGCGGGCCGCGTCAAGGAAGGCAAGACCGGCCTCGAGGCCAGAGGTGGCAGCGTCACGAGCCAAACGGATCAGCAGACATCGCTACCGTATCGTCAGAGCTATCAGTTCAATGAGTTTAACAATCTGACGCAGCGGAACAATCTGCATTGGGGCGTAACGGACTGGTACAGCCAGCATAACAACTTGAATTACACATATCTCAACAACCGAATCACGAATTCTGGCTTTACATATGACGCGGACGGGCGGAATTTGCAGACGGCATATCCAGATGACCCCGCAACCTCGACATACAATGCGGCGGGGCAAATGGTGCATTCGGTATCGTCGGGTACGGACGCCTTTCGGT
>JAYVDQ010000232.1:0-5177 GCA_043749325.1 Chloracidobacterium sp.
TCCGCGGATGAGATCAATCAGAGTTTTGACGCTGCCCGGACCGGACTGTCAAGCGATGCCTTGCTTGATATTGCCAGCGGGGCAATTATTATTGCCATATTTTGGTTGATGAAATGGCCCCGGCTGTCAGTTGAGCCGGAGCGGCATTTTGACGACTCGTAATAATCAATAAAACTTCCAATTCCCGCAACTTTATGTCATATTTTATCGTTAGGAGTAGCGACAAGGAGATTTGAAAAATGAGCATTATTGACAAGATCAAAGACGCCGCGATGCACCAGTTTATCGAGGTTATCGAGTGGCTCGACGATTCGAAAGATACGCTGGTTTACCGCTTTCCGGTTCAGGGCCAGGAGATCAAGAACGGCGCGCAGCTGATCGTTCGCGAATCGCAGGCAGCGGTTTTTGTATTCGAGGGCCAGGTGGCAGATGTCTTCACGCCCGGCAAATACGAGATCGACGGCGGCAATACCCCAATTCTTTCCAAACTCGGTGCGTGGAAATACGGCTTTAACTCACCATTCAAATCCGAGGTCTATTTCGTTAATACGAAACAGTTTACGGACATGAAATGGGGTACGTCGAACCCGATCATGCTTCGCGACGCCGATTTTGGCATCGTCCAGCTGCGTGCTTTTGGCGCGTACAGCCTGCGTGTCGCCGACCCGGCCGAGTTTATAAAGGAAATCGCCGGGACGAATGCCCAATTTCAGACCGAGGACATCGACAACCAGCTTAAACGCGCGATCGTTACCGAGTTCACCGATGCCCTCGGCGAGCTAAAAATACCGGCCCTCGAACTTGCATCGCAATACAAAGAGATCGGTGAGAGAATTCGCGGACTTATCAATGAGGATTTCAAGGGCTACGGTCTAGAGGTAACGAAATTCTACATCGAGAACGTCAGCGTACCCGAAGAGGTTCAGGACGCGATCAACCGGCGTGCCGCGATGGGTGCACTCGGAAATGCTGACCAATATATGAAATTTCAGGCTGCTGATGCCCTACGTGACGCGGCTCAGAACGAAGGCGGCGGTGCGGGACTCGGTGCCGGTCTGGGAGCCGGGTTTGCCGTCGGCAACCAGATGGCAGGTGCCTTTGGCCAACAGGCCGGCGGCGGTCAGGCACAGGCGGCCACTGTCCCCTGTCCGACGTGTGGCAAGCCGAACGCAACGGGTGTGAAATTTTGCGCCGAGTGCGGCGGCAAGATGGAGATCGCCCAAGTTCCTTGCGTAAAATGCGGTGCAAATCTTCGTGAAGGTGCAAAATTCTGTTCGGAGTGCGGCTCAACGCAGGAAAAGGCGAAGTGTGCTAACTGTCAATTCGAACTCGCGGCCGGTGCAAAATTCTGTCCCGAATGCGGAACGAAAACCGAGGCCGCTTAAGTAAAAAGGCAAAAGTAAAAAGGCAAAAGGGTAAGGCTCGTAAACCTTGCCCTTTTACTTTCTGTCTTTGCACCTTGGCGACTTTGCGTTAAGATTTCATAGAGTTTAGGAGAGAATATTTATGCCGATCAGCCCCGAGCTTTTAGAAATCCTTCGTTGTCCTCAATGCAAATCAAAGGTTGAGATCGACGCTGAAGCAACGCGTCTCAAATGCATAAACCCTGAATGTTGTTTGGTCTACCCGATCCGCGACGAGATCCCCGTGATGCTGGTCGAAGAAGCGACGGTAGAAATGTAATGCGACTCGGCGACGCGGCGACAGAAGGATACGGTGAAATCGACTGGAAAAATGTAAAGCGCGTTCTCGTCGTCAAACTCCGTTCGATCGGCGACACGGTTTTATCGACTCCCTCGCTGATTGCCCTTAAAAGATTCGTCCCAAGTGCCGAGATCGATATTCTGCTCGAAGACTGGGTCACGCCGTTGCTCGACGGCCACGATGCAGTCGATAATGTGATCAGCGTCGGCAAAGGTTCGGCCGAACGGCTGAGAATTGCTTTGGATTTACGAAAACGGGGATACGATGTAGCGTTCAATCTCCACGGCGGCACGACAGCGACGTTTTTCACCGTCGCGAGCCGGGCAAAGCATCGCGTTGGATACGCCGATTACCAGTACTCATTTCTCTACAATCATCTGCTCACATCAGCGTCGGATTTTTGGCGGACGGAATTTACACATTCCGCCGAGCAGCAGTTAGCCTTGTTAGGCTCGGTCGGTGTTCCGGTCGAGGATCGACCCAAGAGCCGATTGGTTGTTGCCGACGAAGCATCATTATCGATAGATACTAAACTCGCAGACTCCGCCCTCCGCCCTCCGCACTCCGCACTTGCCCTGTTTCATCCATCGAGCGCGTTTTTCACAAAACAATGGCCAACAGAGAAATTTGCAAGAGCAGCCGAATTTCTCGCCAAAAAAGGCTTCCATTCTGTTGCCATCGCCTCAAAAAATGAAAGCAAAGTATTGGAAGACCTAAAACGCGAATCAAAAGTTCCGATCACAACATTTGACGACCTCACGCTCCCCGAGATCACCGCCGTCGCCTTAAAAGCGAAGCTCTTCGTCGGCAACGACTCCGGCATCGCCCACATCGCCGCCGCCGTGCAAACGCCGTCGGTCGTCATCTTCGGCTCCTCAAACCGCAACCACTGGCGCCCGTGGACCAACGCTCCGAATGAGATCGTTTTTGAAGAATTTGCGTGCCAGCCTTGTCCGGGTTATGAATGTAAGGAGTTTGGCGAGCCGAGATGTATTTTAAGCGTCAAACATGAAGCAGTCTTTGCGGCAATTCACCGCGTTCTTCGGGCCGATAAAACTTGGACATGAGTTGTAATTGACGTATTCTATGCTCGTATGTTGACGGAATATATTCAGGCCGCAATGCGGAAGGCAAAATATGAAATCCTCAAAGATAACGAGGGTTTCTATGGCGAAATCCCTGGCTTTCGGGGAGTCTATTCCAATGCTAAAGAACTTGGAGACTGCAGGAACATATTGCAGGAGGTTTTGGAAGGATGGATTTTGCTTAACATCGCCGACAACACACCTCTACCAAAACTTGCTCGTATTAAGCTCCAGTTTCCAAAGCCCCGAATTCGGGCTCCTAAAAGTTCTCCCGGGGGGATTCCCTAATTTCTACCAAACAAAACTCTGCATAACACCCAGATTACGTGTGTTACCAGGAATCATTCCGGATAATCATAAATTGGGCGCATACGACCGAAGTAAAACGGAAAATGCGAGCGATGAAAAAGAAACAAAGTTACATCATGAATCGAGCCATTGTATTATTCCTGTGCCTTTTTTGCTTATCGCCGCTGTTGGCACAGCAGTCGGACTCAGACCGTCTTCGTGAACTCACAAAGACTGTCCCGCAAGTCCCTATTGATCGAATCGAACTTAAAGTAAATTCGCCGTTGTTGCTCGAGGGGATTTCCGCAGTCGCGGCGGATAAGAAGGGGAATATTTATGTTATTCACCGCCCGACGAATGGAGATCCTGTCGTCGTTCTTGATTCGAGGGGAAACTTGTTGCGGTCATGGGGTAAAGGAATGTTCAAGATTCCTCACAGCATTCGCATCGATCCTGATGGTAACGTCTGGACTGTTGATGCCAACACATCCATGATTTACAAGTTCACGCCGAAAGGGAAGAAACTTCTTGAGATCAATGTGGGAGATGTTCCGAATCCCTCCGATGACTTTTGCGGCGCGACAGACGTCGCCTTCGCACAGAACGGTCATGTATTTGTCTCTGATGGCTACTGCAACGCCCGTATCATTGAGTACGATGCAAGAGGAAGAAAGCTGCGCGAATGGGGAAAGCATGGATCCGATCCTGGTGAATTCAATGTAGTCCATGCCGTCGCTATTAGTCCAAAAGGAGATGTTTATGTTGCCGACCGTGAAAACGGTAGGGTTCAATGGTTCGATCAACAGGGGAAGTTTCTCGGTCAGTGGACATATGGCGGACAACTCTATACAGTGGCGTTCAGCAAAGGCGGAGAACTGTACATCAGCACTCATCCGAAGGGAGTATCGCTAGATGAAGAATCAAACGTGATCAAAATTGATCCCGCTAACGGCGAGATGCTCGGACGCTTTGAAGTTCGCGCGCACGAACTTTCCATCGCGCCTGACGGTGCTCTATTACCTGCCACGAGGGGCAGCCAGTTGCTGTTGTTTCGGCTTCGCAAATGAAGCCGCGCCTAACAAGTCATTCGACGTGAGCGCGAAACAGCGACTTTCTTATTGCGTTCCGTGGTTTCTTTCAGCTTGCGTGGATTCGGTTTCGTCCCACGTCAACTCCGCCGTTCTTCTATTGTCGACAGAAGCGAAGCCACGACCCGTCAATTCTTGACACGTCCCCTGCAAACAACTAGTATTTATAGTTTCGACTATTGTGGCCGAACTGTGTTATATGTTTGAATCGTTATCCGACAAACTTAAGAAAACGCTGAAAAATCTGCGGGGCCAGGGCAAGTTGACCCCTGAGCACGTGGATGTCGCGCTTCGCGAGATCCGGATGGCGTTGCTTGAGGCGGACGTTAACTACAAAGTCGCTAAAGATTTTGTCGAATCCGTTCGCGTAAAGGCGGAGGGCGAAGAGGTCTGGAACGGCCTCAAGCCGCACGAGCAAGTCGTCAAGATCGTCTATGACGAGTTATCGGAACTCATGGGTGGCACGTCGTCGCGGCTCGTATTTACCAAGCAAACGCCGAACGTCGTCATGATGGTCGGATTGCAGGGTTCGGGCAAGACGACATCGACTGGCAAGATCTCGCGTTGGCTCGCCGACAATCAGGAACGAAAGCCTTTGCTTGTTTCGGTTGACGTGTATCGTCCGGCTGCCCGCGAACAGCTTAAGGTTGTCGCAAATGCCGTGAACGTTGCCGTTTATGAGGCGAAAGAATCCAACGATCCGATGACGATCGTTCGCGGTGCTGTAAAGCACGCGGTCGAATTTGGCTTTGACACGCTGATGATCGACACGGCCGGCCGTCTGCATATAGACGATGAGTTGATGGTCGAGCTTGAGCAGATCAAGGCTGAAACGAAGCCGGTCGAGGTTTTGTTTGTTGCGGACGCGATGACCGGGCAGGATGCGGTCCGCTCGGCTGAGGTTTTTCACGAGCGTGTTGGTATCACCGGCGTTGTCCTCACCAAGATGGACGGTGACGCCCGCGGCGGTGCTGCTCTGTCGATCAAGCAGGTTATCGGACAGCCGGTAAAG
>JAYVDQ010000233.1:0-5168 GCA_043749325.1 Chloracidobacterium sp.
TGAAGATCCCAGCCTTGATAAAACGCATTTGCCAGCGAATGGCGGCAGTGATCGTAGTGAAGCTTCCACGCGCGGTGGACGACCGCATTGTTTTCCGCGATCTGCTCAGCGGTCAGGTTGTCTCCGCGATGAGGAGCAATCGGCATGATGTTGGTCGCACCGTCCGAGAGCCAGACGCCAGTCCCGCCAAACGAAACCTGCATCATCGATCTGGCAAAATCGCACGCCGGATGGAGCATATCCTGATACGGGGCCGTGATCGAGCAGCTCGCGGTGTAATCGTACGTGCCAAAATGCGCTGCGGTGCAACGTCCCTCCGCCGCTTCGAGCATTCGCGGCATTCCGATCTCGCCGTCGGCTGCAATGATCGATTGTGTGGTTTCGATCATCATTTCCATCTTCAGCGATCCGGCGGCAAGGCCGAGTTTCGGTTCGATCTCATCAAAGATACTCACCAGAGCACGGACCTGCTCGGGCGTCACGATCTTTGGCAAAGTGACGACAAAATTATCAGGCATTTTGCCGTCAAACGCCGCAATCAGCGTCGTAAGGAACAGATCGAGCGTACGGATGCTGCGGTTCATCAGCTCATCGGAAAACGTCTTTATTCGAATACCGATAAATGGCGACAGCGTGCGGGCGGCCATACCCTTTGCAACCTCTTCGGCAGCCGCGATCGTATGTGCATCTTCTTCGGCGTCCGGCCGCGTTCCATAACCGTCCTCAAAATCGATGCGAAAATCCTCGACCGCCTCGCGTGCAAGTTTTTCGCCGACGCGTGCATAGATCGTTTCGGCCATACCACGAGGCAGATCTAGAGCATCGGCAAAAGTAACGGCGTCAGGTGCAAATGCCTGAAACGACCGGACAGCAAGTTGCCCCAACCGCACCGCCGTGTCCGATTTAAACAAATGCGCCCCGCCATAAACGGTGTGGACAGGCTGGCGTCGGCCCGATTCGCCCGGATAGCGCTTTACAAAACCAGTCATCGCCAATCGAAGCCGTCCGGTGATATTGTCGAATGTTTCAGAGGAAAGTGTTGTGTTCATTTTTACGTTTTATCGGGTGAGTCTTGCCTCGATCAGGCCGTGCGGCTCGTCGGTCGGGACAAAGATACGGTTATCGTTCTCAAGGCCGAATTTGGAAATATCGACCGGCAGACAATGGATGTTTGGCAGCGAAAATGCGATCGCTTCGACATCGGCATAATCGCTCAGGATCGCTTCGCCGATGGCATAGAGCGTGTGCTGGACCGAAAGGCTGTCGTGATCCGAGAATACTTTGAGAATGGTCTGCCGAATCGCGTGAAAAGCTGCGTCGGTCGCATCCGTTGCGTTGCCGTACGCCCAAGTCGCCTTGATAGCGGTCGAAAATATGCGGTCGGTTGCCTCAGGCAGCGTTGTGTACGCGTCCTTGATAAATCCGACAAATCCGGACTGCGTCGTCTTTAGAACGATCAGGTCTTCGACGCCAGCTTCGACGGTCACTGCATCGCGCGTCGCGGTGATTTTCGCCGTGCGCTTTTCGCCGCTTCCTTTTACAAACGAATGCGGGTGCTCCTCGCCATCAAATTTCATCCGTTTCCATGTGTGTTCGAAAATTTCGATCGTTACGCACGAGATTTGAGGATTATTTGCAAGAAAATGTGCCGCGAGCCGTTGTCCAAATGCTTCGGGCGTCTCGATCTTTTTGGTCTGTGCCGCAAGTGCGTAGACCGTATTTTTCATTGTGTCGGTCGGCAGGCAAAGGCTGTTGTCGCCAACGGTGTGAATGGCGTCGAAATTGCCTTCGAGGGCAATGTTGAGAGTTAGGTTTTGAAGGTCGTGATGATCGCCGGTACGCTCAACCTTCATCAGGCGCACGCGCGATTTGCCGTAGTTGTCTTGGACGATCTTGGCTGACATAAGAAAAACTTAAACCGCAGAGACGCCTAGGAAAATTGAAAATGGAGAATTGAGAGTGGAAAATGTAAGAGCAATTTCTTAATTCTCCTTTTTCAATTTTCCATTTTCAATTTCGTGTTAATTCCCGCGATAGGTCGAGTAACCGAAAGGGCTCAGGAGGAGCGGCACATGAAAGTGCTGGGTCGGATCCTTAACCACAAAACTGATAGTGATCTGAGGAAAGAAACACTCTATGCTTTGCAAGAGAAAGTACGGTCCCGTTTCGAATATCAGCCGATAATGTCCGGGCAGAAACGCCTCGCGCGTGGACAAAAGGTCGTTTATCCGGCCATCAATATCGGTCATGCCCTCGGCGATCGCCTGCCAGCCCGCAGAGTGTGTTTTGCGTTCGAGCACGACCGGAATGCCTGCACCCGGCTTGCCGGATGCGGTGTCAAGAATGTGTGTTGTTATCGCGCTCATTGTTCAAGTAGTTTGTTCAGTCTAATCTCGGTTATCTTTCGCTGCTCCTCCCCAGCGATCCGAATCTCGGTCTCAACGGAATTGCCAAGTCGCGCCCGGCAAATCCCAAGCATCTCATCTGCAGTTTTGCCTGTGGCACATACAATAAATATAAACCCGAACTTCGCTTGATACAAGCGGTTAGCTTCGGCAAGTTGTTCGCGAACGTCGTCTTCGGCCGTCTGCATCCCGGCTTGCTCGCCGCTTGACCACGCGACAGCCCGATCCTTTTGAACAGGAATGGGCTTTTTCGAGCCGATCTTCGGATGTGCGGCAAAGGCCTCAAGCCACTCAACCAGCGAGAGAGCGAACCAGATGTCATCGGCATTCCGGTAAAGATCTTCGAGCATTGTGAAAGGCCGCGACTCAGCCATTCGCCTGGCCCATTCGCTCGAACCGCAGCAATCGAGGAACGTCGATTCGGCCTCAGCGTGCGGCAGATCATTCAGCCGCGCCAGATTTTTATATATGTTGTAGCTCACGCGATCCTGCCGAAAAGCCGCAGACGGCTAACGCCGCCATCGGGAAAAATGTTAAACCGCACATGCGTAATATTGCCGAGACCGGCAAGCTCGCCTGTAAAAGTGTGTTTTGTATGTGCCTGTAAATTCGACATCGGCAGCAACTCTCGCCATTCGATAGCACCAATATCACGGCCGGAAACACCGCCTTCGAGTGAGCAGCTTTCAGGATAATTGCCCTTAAAATGCGACGTGTCGATCTCGACGCGGGTGATCGTGCCCGTTGTGCCGAGCTTAACAATGCACCAATCGTGGCCCGGCCCGCGCCTCCGCTGAGTTTCCCAGCCGTCGCTCATATCCTGTGCGAGCCCCGGCATTATAAGATTATGCCGGTGGCCAAAAAACATATCGCTCGCAAGCGGGACGTCGCCGCCATTCTCGGCCGCAGCGAGGTCAACCTCGCTGTTTCGCCGTTTTAGAGCGTCCCAATCGGGCAGCACATTGCCATGAACTCGCAGCCGTGCAACACCGCCGTCAGGATAGATCTTGAACCGCAAATGCGTGACCCGGCCCGCATGATCGATCGCAAATTTATTTTGCGAATCGCCCTTGAGCTCCGACAAAACCAAGATCTCCGTCCATTGAGTCTCCTCTCCGAGCAATTGAGTGATATCGGGTTGGCCGTCAACCGCACATGCCTCAAGCGAGCAATGCGACGGATAATTTCCCCTGAAAAACGCCGTGTCAACCACAACACCCTTCATCTCGCCCGGCATACCCAAACGGATAACGCACCAGTCGAACGTTTCGTTGAGCCGGGGCGAACGCCGCCGCCGCGTTTCCCAGCCGTCCATCCATTTGCCGAGATCGGTGTATTTACCCTCGATCCAGATCGGCGCAGCCGGTTTGAGAAGATTTTCCTTCTGCGCAAAGAAATCGTTGTTAGCGTAAAGCACGGCTCCGCCGAGCTTTTCTGATGCGAGATCGATTAGTTCAGTAAAATCCATGTCGTCTATGTTATCAATTCGCCTTCGTTTGTTCTCACAAAATCACTATTCTCGTAGACCTTTTGGCCTTGAACGTATGTCGCTTCGACAACACCGAATAATTTCATTCCCGAATACGGCGTGAGTTTGTGCCGGTGCTGGATGATCTCGGAAACAACCTTAAACTCGGCTTCCGGGTTCCAGATAACAATATCGGCGTCATAACCGGCTGCGAGTTTCCCTTTTTGGCCGTCTAACCCTGCTAGTATTGTAGGCTGGGCGGACATCAACCTCGTAAGGTCGGTAAGGCCAAATCCGCGTGCTTTTAAATTCGTCCACATCACAGGCAGACCAAATTGCAGAGCCGCGATGCCGCCCCAGGCGTCCATAAAATCACCGGATTCCTGTAACTTTAACGCCGGTGTACACGGGCTGTGATCGGAGACGACCATATCGATCGTGCCGTCGGCAATGGCTTCCCAGAGTTTCTCACGATTTTCGAGTTCGCGCACTGGCGGACAGCATTTGAAATGCGTCGCACCATCAGGCACGTCCTCGGCGGCAAATGTCAGGTAATGCGGGCACGTCTCGACCGTGAGCGGCAAGCCTTCGGCACGTGCCGCACGCAGCATCGGCAACGCGTCGGAAGAAGAATGATGAACGATATGTACGCGGCAACCCGTCTCACGACAAAGGCGGATCATGATGGCGATCGCTTCGTTTTCCGATTCACGCGGACGCGAACGCAGGAACGTATCGTATTCACGCGGATCAAGCCCCGCAAGCGACGCGGCAGCCGCATCTATCGGCCCTGGAATCTCGGCATGGACGAGCAAAACCGAGCCTAGTCGAGCGATCTCAGGCATCGCCTCCCGTAAATTCTCCTCGGTTACATGCGGAAATTCATCGACCCCCGAATGGATCAGAAAACATTTGAAACCACGGACGCCTCCCTCGATCAGCGGTGCAAGCTCGGCCGTGTTTTCCGGCACGACGCCGCCCCAGAACGCCACGTCAACCGTGCATTTTCCCGTAGCAGCAGCGAGCTTTTCTTCAAATCCGGCAAGCGTCGTTGTCGGCGGGATGCTGTTGAGCGGCATATCGACGATGGTCGTCACGCCACCGGCCGCAGCCGCTCGTGTCGCGGTCACATAGCCTTCCCACTCGGTACGTCCTGGTTCGTTTACATGAACGTGAGCATCGACATTTCCGGGCATCACGACCAGATCGCCAGCGTCGTTGAGATCGGCATCGGCTGACACGTCATCCCATTCGCCTATTCGCGCGATCTTTCCTTGCGAGATATGCACCGACGC
>JAYVDQ010000234.1:0-2802 GCA_043749325.1 Chloracidobacterium sp.
CGACAGAAAAGATCGTCGGAGTTTTATTGTGTATAGGCGGTTTGGTTTTGATAACGATAAAGAAATAAATGAATTTACAGATATTTCAAGTAGATGCATTTACGTCCAAATCATTTGGAGGCAATCCGGCGGCGGTCGTGCCGTTGACCGAATGGCTGCCTGACGAGACAATGCTTTCGATCGCGGCGGAGAACAACCTCGCCGAGACGGCGTTTTTTGTAAAGAACGGCGACCATTACGACATCCGCTGGTTTACGCCAAAGGTCGAGATCAATCTGTGCGGCCATGCGACGCTGGCAAGTGCGTATGTCATTTTCAATTGCCTGAATCTTGAGGACACAACGATCAAGTTTCACTCCCATCTCAGCGGCCCGCTGGGCGTAGAAAAACAAGGCGACAGGATGGTGCTCGATTTTCCGGCTTATCCGATGACAGAGATCCCAACGCCCGCCCAACTCGTTGATGTCGAAGTGCCGCCGCTGAAGTGTTGGGAATCGCAGGGCAATATGCTCTTTATGCTGCTTCGCAGTCAGGAGGAGGTTGCGACGCTTGAGCCGGATATGCACGCGCTCGTCCAGTTGCCATACGACGAGATCATCATTACGGCAAGGGGCGAGGACTGCGATTTTGCTTCGCGGATGTTCGCACCGCGTATTGGCATCCCGGAGGATCCGGTTACAGGGGCTATACATTGTTCGTTGATACCCTACTGGGCGAATGAATTGGGTAAGGAAAAACTGTTCGCACGTCAGGTTTCCGAGCGGGGCGGCGAGCTGTTTTGCGAGCTAAACAGTGATCGCGTAAAGATCGGCGGCAACGCCACGCTGTATTTGAAAGGTGAAATATATGTCTAAGGTTGCAATTGTTATTTTCGACGATTTTACGGATCTCGATCTATTTTTGATGTGGGACCTGCTCAATCGTGTCAAGGTTGCCGATTGGTCGGTAAGGATCCTGGGTGAGCGTGATGCTCACGTGTCGAAGACCGGGATATCGATAGCGACTAAGGGGCGTCTCGAAGAGGCTAACGACGCCGATGCTGTCTTGTTTGTAAGCGGTTCGGGCACGCGGGAAAGGATCGCCGATGAAAACTGGCTTTCGACATTTAAGCTCGATCCCGCCAGGCAGATGATCGGCTCGATCTGCTCAGGAGCGTTGATCCTGGCAAAGCTCGGTCTGCTCGATGGCAAGACCGCGACGACGTATCCGACCACGAAACCACTATTGGAGAGCTTTGGAGTAAAGGTCGTCGAAGAGCCGTTTGTTGGACACGGCAATGTTGCGACGGCCGGCGGCTGTCTCGCGCAGCAATACCTGATCGGCTGGGTGGTGGAGAGCCTCGCGGGCACCGAATGGAGCGATTTGATCCTCAAGTCAATCCAACCTGTTGGGGAAGGTTTGTTTTTCGAAGACGCGGCTAGTTTGGCAAAGCTTTATGCCCCGGCTTCGGCGAATGCCAATGTTTGAATGATGGCGGACGATGTCCAAATTAGACGGGCTGTTCCCGGTGACGAACGAGCCATTGCGGATGTCCTGTTAGCGGCATTTTCGGACTTTAGATCGGAATATACGCCGGAAGCCTTTGCGGTTGTAACGCCCGCCGCCGAGGAAATAGCGGGCCGGTTTTCGGAAGGTGCAATGTGGGTCGCCGAGATGGGCGGCATGATCGTTGGAACGGCGTCCGTGCTGCCGGAGCCCGAGTGGCTGTACATCCGCAGCGTCGCGGTGCTGCCGATCGCACAGGGAAAGGGAGTGGGGCGGCGGCTGATGAGCGTGATTGAAAAATATGCTTTAGACAGCGGTTTTGACCGGTTGTTTCTTTACACGACATACTTTTCGACCGGAGCGATCGAGATGTACGAGAAGCTCGGATTCAAACGTGGTAGAGACACCACGGCGGAGGAATGGTACGGCACACCGGGCCTCGCGATGGACAGGATTTTACAGGGGAATACTAAAAAAAATGTTGTTGGAAGTTAAAGATCTACACGCCGGTATCGACGGCAAAGAAATTTTGAAGGGCCTGAATCTTCAGGTCAAAAAGGGCGAGGTTCATGCCATCATGGGGCCGAACGGCTCCGGCAAATCGACGTTGTCAAAGGTCCTGGCCGGGCATCCGAGCTACGAGGTCATTTCCGGCGAGGTGCTTTACGAGGGCAAGAATCTGCTTGATCTTGAGCCTGACGAACGTGCCCGCGAAGGCGTGTTCATGGCGTTTCAATATCCCGTCGAGGTGCCGGGCGTGTCGAATTCGCAATTTCTGCGACTTGCCTATAACCAAAAGATGAAGCATCTCGGTGAGGAAGAGCTTGATCCGCTCGAATTCAACGATTACCTGAAAGAAAAGGCAAAGATCGTCGATATGAGCAGTGAGTTTTTCAAACGCTCCGTCAACGAGGGGTTTTCCGGCGGTGAAAAGAAACGCAACGAAATTCTACAGATGGCGGTGCTTGCACCAAAACTCGCAATACTCGATGAGACCGATTCGGGACTCGACATCGATGCTCTGCGGATAGTCGCTGAGGGTGTAAACACGCTTCGAAGCGCTGATAACGCGATCATTCTCGTAACTCATTACCAGCGTCTGCTCAATTTCATCGTACCTGACATGGTGCACGTCCTCGCCGGCGGGAAGATCGTTAAGGAAGGCGGCAAGGAGCTTGCTCTCGAACTCGAAGCAAAGGGCTACGACTGGGTCAAAGGAGCCGCAAACTCAAACTAGCCCATGGCCGCGAAAACCGCTGAAAATCAGGGATCAAACAGCCTGGCCGCGATACTGTTCGCCGTGTTTGCGGTGGCGGT
>JAYVDQ010000235.1:0-13092 GCA_043749325.1 Chloracidobacterium sp.
AGCAGCCACTTGGCCAGCACGACCTTTTGCTGATTGCCGCCGCTCAGGTTTGCGGCGTTTGTTTCGGCAGACGGGGCCTTTACGTTCAGCTTTTCGCACATCTCAGCGGCCTTTTTACTCTCGCGACTTTTGCTGACGAGTCCACGGGTCGAATATCGTGCGAGGGCCGGCAGCGTGATGTTTTCGCGGATTGGAATATCCACGATCAGGCCGGCAATGCGGCGATCCTCGGGAACGAGATAGATGCCGTTTGCGATGGCATCGCGGACAGAGCGGATATTAACTCGTGTACCGTCGAGCGAAATGTTTGCCGAGACCGATGAATCGACGCCAAAGATCGCCTGCGCCGCCTCCGAACGCCCTGCCCCGACCAGGCCCGCAAAACCAAGAATCTCGCCTTTGCGAACATCGAAGGAGACCGAAGACGCCGGGTAACGTCGGGTGCGAAGATCACGGATCTCCGCAAACGGCTCTTTATCGGTCACCGTCGCCGGTTTGTGAAAACGCTCGAGGTCCCGGCCGACCATTAGTTTGACAATGCTGTCGTGGTTTATGTCACCCTGTTCCAATATACCGGCGTTTTTGCCATCACGCAGAACGACGACCCGGTCGGCGATCTGTTTGATCTCGCCGAGGCGATGCGAGATGTAAATGATGCTTACGCCCTGTAAGCGAAGCTCCTTTATGACCTCTAACAGCCGGTCGGTCTCGGTCAGCGTGAGGCTCGAGGTCGGCTCATCCATGATGAGGATGCGAGCATTGAGCGACAGAGCCTTTGCGATCTCGACCATCTGTTGCTGAGCGATCGACAATTCGCGCAGCGGCTTTCGACCTGGCACGTCGAGGCCGAGGCGTTTGAGATAGATCTCGGTGTCGGAATTGAGTTTTTTGCGGTCGATCAAAAACCCGAATTTCAAAGGTTCGCGTCCCAAAAAGACATTTTCGGCGACGGTAAGATTGTCTAGAACGTTCAGCTCCTGGTGGACAAATCCGATATGTTTTGCTGTCGCATCCGCGACGGAGCGGATAGTGGTCTTTTCACCATTGACGTGGATAGTGCCCCCTTCGGGGTTATAGACACCGCCGAGGATCTTCATCAACGTTGATTTTCCGGCCCCGTTCTCGCCCGCCAGAGCGACGACCTCGCCCGCCATAACACTTAGATCCACGCCGTCCAGGGCAATGACGCCCGGGAAACGCTTGCTGATCTTTCGCATTTCGAGGATCGGCTGATTCATAAGAAAAAATTAGCCACGGATTACTCGGATTTACACAGATAGATATTTCTCTTATCGGTGTCTATCCGTGTAAATCCATGGCTATAACTCTTAACTTCGGCCGCGTAGGCCGTTGATCTTTTTCGTAAATTCGTCGACCGAATCTTTTTTGATCACGAGTGTTGGCACGTTAATTTGCTTGTTTGCGGGAATCGCCGATCTGTCGCCCTTGAGGATCTGGGCCATCAGCTTTACCGACTGGTAACCAAACTCAAACGGCTGCTGCACGACCGTCGCAAAGATCGCGCCTGCTTTGACGCCCGCGAGGGTTTCGTCTTCCTCATCAAAACAGATGATCTTGACCTTGTCGATCTTGTTAGCGTCTTTGATCGCGTTCAAAATAGCGGGGCCATTATAGCTCCAGAGGCCGACCATGGCGGCGACATCCGGGTATTTGACGAGAGTGTCGGCCGCATTCGTTTTTGCCCGGGCACGATCGGTGTCGTCGGTGCGAATGTCTATGATCTCGACCTTTGAGCCTTGCAGAGCCTCTTTTAAACCCTGGTAACGCTCGGCGGCGTTTCGGGCATCACTCTTGCCGACAAAGACCATGATCTTGCCGCCGTTTGGCAGAGCTTCTTTCACAAGCTCACCTGCCTGGTGGCCCGCGGCGACGTTGTCGGTGCCAATATAGAGAGCACGGTCACTGCTCGGAGCGTCGGAGTCCTGCGTGATTACAAGAGCCTTTTTTGCTGTGTCATTAATGAGCTGGGTTTGATTGTCCGGATCGACTGGGCTGACCGCAATGCCAGCGACGCCGGTCGATACCAGGTCGTCGATGATGCGCTTTTGCTCGTCCGCCGCGCCGCTGCCCGGAAGTTTGAATTCAACTGTAACGTCGGTTAGCTCGGCGTCGGCTTTTTCCACGCCCTTACGCGCGATGGTCCAATAGTCCGAGGCGTTATTTGTGACAAAGGCCAGCCTGAGATCTTTGCCTGGGGCCGGACCGCCGTTCACGTTGCCCATATTCGCCGCCGGTTTGCAGGAACCAACCAGGAAAGCACACAAAAGAAGCGTAAAAACACCCAAATTTCGATTGATCATAATTGTCTCCAACTCATTTGAATCAGGTCTCCGGCGTGCGGCTTAAGTAACTGTTTCCCAAATATTTCAAGCAGGAAACAAGGAAAAAGGTTAACCGCTTTTCTATCCGGACAATTTATAATTGCGAACGCAACATTCTGAACTCGAAAGTTAAAAAAACCGTAGGGGTCGATACAAAAAATATACCCGTAAACTACTTTTTCGGCAAGTTCAATCTATCTCCATGGCATCTATTTTAGGCAGACGATAGCCGCAAATGGCCAAAGGTCGCGCAGCCTGGCGAAGACCCGTGAAAAACGTAAGGCTTTTGCCCCGTTTCTCTCCCAAACTGCTCGGCTAATTGTGAGATCACCTGACGGCTGTCTTGGCGAGCGAGAATAACAACCGTGCCGCCGCTACCGCCGCCTGTGATCCGGGCTCCGAAAAGCCCTTCGCCGCGGTGTTCGCGGACCAGCTCGACGATCCGGTCGGTTCGCGATTCGGTCAAACCGCAGGCGGCGTAGCTTTTATGCGATTCGAACATTAGCTCGCCGAGATTGTCCACGTTGTCGTCTGTCACACTTTCGAGAAGTTTTGCAAAGCTCTGGACGCGTGAGGATTCGTAGATCGCGTGCTCGGTTGGAGCCTTGACCGCGTAGAGCCTGGCGGGATCAACCTTGGTAACGGTGTCCGTCGTTCCGCCGTAGGAATCGAGAAATTCTTGGCCGCTAATCGATACCGGGATTTTTAACGAAAACTCACTCTCGTATTCCGCCGGGGAAACATTCGCCAAATATCCGTTCCATCTGCTGTCGTGGATCTCGACCAACCCATCCGCGACCTGATTTATGTCGAGTCCGGCATTTTCTGCTATCATGCGGTAGCCCATAAATGCTCCGACCCGCACGGATGTGTAATCGGAACCCGCCACGGCGTGTCGCACGCCGGAATCGATGCCCCAAAATTCGAGCCCGTCGGGAATTTTCACGGCCTCGCCGATCTCGGCCGGTTGGCAGAGCAGCGAAACAAGTGAATTTTCGACACCACAATGAGCTGTTATCTGATCCATCACCCCACAGGCGGCACCGACAATCAGGTTCTCAACCTTTTGACAGAGCATCGCTAATTCACAGGGTCCGACCCGAATATCGTAAGCCGTGCAGACCGCCTGCATCACGGCTACCTCAAGCGCGGCGGACGAACTCACGCCCTTTCCAACGGGAATCTGGGATGAGATCAAGATTCGTGCCCCGGTTTGGAAATCGATCCCAAGCTCGCGTTTCAATACAAAAAAGACGCCTGCCGCATAACTCGCCCAGTGGAAATGACGGTTACGGGAGAAAAAGTTACGTACTTCGGAATAATCTCGGGGACCGCCGTTTATGTCCAGATCCGCAAGTTTCATCTCAAATGTCGAGCTTTTGTTCGAATCGACATGGAAACTGACGATCTTTATCTTGCGGTCGTCGCATTTCTGAATAGCCGCGAGCGTGGCTTCTGAGATCGGCATTTCGAGAACCAGCGATCCTGAATAATCAGCGATGCCGCCCATTACGTCAAGACGCCCGGGAGCACGGGTAACGAAAATATCGGAGTTTTTGTTGAAGAGATTACGAAGTTTAACGGGCGGCTCGTTTATCAAGTCGATAAATTCGCCGATATCGGCCAGACGAAGCGGGTTTCCCTCACAAATTCGATACATATAGCTATTAACGCGGCTATCGCGACGTTTGCAAGCGGGACGCCTGTGGTCCAGTCATACAAGGCCGCGTTTTCTCAACGAATTTTGTAGAACCGGCTCGATTTGATCGCGGATATCCTGATTCGCATATCCGATCCATGAGACATCGGGTTCTACTGATAGCAGCCCATCCAATTGCTCGCCAAATTCATTGCCGATGAGCACGCCAAGTTCGCGGGCAATCAACTCAGTACAAAGATCGTAGGGGTGGCAGCAAATGCTCAGTTTCATACCGCGTTTTTGCATAACGCCCGCCATCAGCGGCCGGAGGTCGGCGACGAAACGGTCGTGCCCGGCCATGAGTTCGTAAAGCTGGCCGCCCGTAGAGATATATTGGTCCTCAAAACATTGGGCTTTTCCCAATTTTGGCTTTCCGAGAGCGGCATGTACGATCTCTTCGTCGATCTCGGCAAGCACATCGCGGGCTCCGGGAAAAAACCGAGAGATCATTGCGAAACCGTGCTCGATCGATCGAGCGGTTGACGGTTTGACCTCAATTTGGGTTGTTTCTCCGGTCAGCCGGTCAAACCGCTCGGCATTTGCTCCTTGCCCAAGAAACGCCCAGAGCGTATCGGAAAGATGCTGTTTTACGAGCGGGATCTCTGTCTGGATCGCAAATTCGATATCCCGCAGATTAGTGGTTTCGCCTTTGTTTGGAGCAACGCCGGTCAATACCCAGGCGCTGCGTTTTTGATACATCAGAGCGCGGGTCCCGTCGATCGGGTCCACGATGATCCGCCACACGGCATCCGATTCGTTTGCGGAGCTGGGAAGAACGATCTGCCCGTCTTCCAGCCCCTCGGCTATCAGCACGATTGGCACTTTTGCAGCGATCTCGCGTTCGAAAAAATCGATGAGAATGTCCTCGCTGACGCGGTCAACGGCGAAGATCGTATCGCCTTCGCCATCTGCTACGATAGACGAGAGTTGCTCCGCTGTCCCGGCTTCGCACGCCGCGACGACCTGCGCACGTATCGTTTCATGGAGAGATTTTATCGGAGCAAAAAGCGACCGTATGTCGTTCACGCTTTTGCCTCCTGCTTGTAATGAATACCGGACATTGACTGTAGCTCCGCGGCCTTTTCCTCAGGTGACGTGTCGCTTAGGAAATTACCGCCGCCGATCTCGGGACCGGCTAAATATTTGAGTAAATTACGCTTACGGAGCGGCGGGTGAAATTCGATGTGAAAGTGAAATCCATCATGATTTCCGCCATCCGTGGGGGCCTGGTGCAGCACCATCACGTAGGGAAACGGCATTCGCCAAAGATTATCCAGTTTGATGAGCACGATTTTTAGGACGGCAGCAAGGTCGTGGATCTCACTGTCCGGCATCGCCGCGATATGAGGGTAGGTCGCTTTTGGAGCGACAAAAACCTCGTAGGCGTATCTGGCAAAATACGGAAGAAACGCGATCGCCGAACCGTTTTCCGCGATAATGCGGCGGCTATCGGTTTGTTCGGCAAGGATTATCTCGTGGAATAAAACATTTCCGGTTTCGAGAAAATGCTCCCGACTTGCCCGGGCCTCATTGCCGATCGTCTTAAAAACAAAATTATTTGCGTAGATCTGGCAATGCGGATGCGGGTTGGAAACACCGACCGCCTCGCCTTTGTTCTCGAAGATCAACACATTTTCGATCTCAGCCAGCGAGCCGAGATCCAGATATTGCTCCTGCCATACCCGGATAAGGTTCTCAATTTCGGTCACGGAAAGCTCGGTCAGGGTCAGATTGTGTTTCGGGCTGTAACATACGACGCGGGAGATGCCGCGAGCAGGTTTTGCTTTGTAGATGGGTGTCGGAGGTGCGACGTTTTCCGGGGCGTCCAGAGCAACGCTTGGATGGTCGTTGTCGAAGACGAAGATCTCTTCGTAATCGGGATTCACCTTGCCGCTGACGCGCCGGTTTCCAGGGCACAGATAACAGTCCGCTACGTATTCCGGCAGAGTTTTTTCCTCGGCGGCAAGCGTTTCGCCGCTCCACGGACGGTCCTGCCGGTGGGCCGCGATCACGATCCACTCTTCACGCAAAGGATGCCAGCGTTCTTCCCAAGTCATACGCGTTCGAACCGACCAGAAATTTCCTAAATTCCATTGAAACTTTATCCTAACGCGGCGTTTCCGGCAACGCCGGTTAATCGGTTAAACAAATCTTTAAAATCCGAGGCGTATGTGGTATGTTTTACGCATTTGGTGTTACCAATTTTGTCCAACTATTACAGTTCGTCCAGGTTTGTGAACGAAGAGTTTGTCTTCTTCAAATGTATGAAAAAAACTACTTTATTATTGCGTGTGTCTCTTTGTGTACTTAGTCTCGCTGTCATTCTAGGATTTGCCATGACCGGTTTTGCAAAACCCAAAATAATCCATAAACCTTTTGGTAAAACCGCGGACGGGAAAGCGGTCGAGATCTATACGCTGACGAACAGCAAAGGCTCGGAAGCGCAGATAATCACGTATGGTGGAACCGTAGTCTCGCTCAGGGTGCCCGATAAAAGCGGGAAGCTAGCCGATGTCGTGCTTGGTTTCGATTCGGTTGCCGGTTACGAAAAGCATACGGCCTACATGGGTGCGTTGATCGGCCGCTACGGGAATCGCATCGCGAAGGGGCGATTTACTTTGAATGGCAACACATATGGCCTCGCCATCAATAACGGCGAAAACCACCTCCACGGTGGCCCGAAAGGCTACGACAAAGTCGTCTGGACAGCCCGGCCCTCCACAAACGCGAATGGAGCGAATCTCGAACTCACCTATCTCAGCCGCGACGGCGAAGAGGGTTATCCCGGAAATCTGAGCATCAGGGTTATCTACTCGTTGACGGAAAAGAACGAGCTTAAGATCGCCTACTCGGCGACAACGGATAAAGATACGGTCGTCAATCTGACCCACCACTCGTACTTTAATCTCGCGGGTGCTGGAAACGGCGATATTCTCGGCCATGAGCTGACGCTGAATGCCGGCAAATTTACGCCCACGGACAGCGGTTCGATCCCCACCGGCGAGTTGCGCGATGTAAAAGGTACGCCTTTTGATTTTACGAGATCAACCGCCATCGGAGCCCGGATAAACCAAGATGACCAGCAGCTGAAGTTTGGGCAGGGCTATGACCATAACTATGTCCTGAATAAAACCGGCAAAGGGTTGTCGCTGGCGGCGACAGTTTATGAGCCGCAAAGCGGGCGCGTGATGGAAGTTTTTACCACCGAGCCCGGAATGCAGTTGTATTCCGGAAACTTTCTCGACGGCTCGGTCGCGGGCAAAAGCGGGCAGAGCTATTTGAAAAATACGGGCTTCTGCCTCGAATCGCAGCACTACCCGGATTCGCCAAATAAGCCAAAATTTCCGTCGACCACACTTAAAAAGGGGCAAAGATACTCAACGACGACGATCTATAAGTTTTCGGCTCGATAATTCATTAAATGAGAATCATTTTAGCTATTTGCGTCATGGTGTGTTTGATCGCGATGTTTGGATCGGCGGCCGCTCAGATCAGCGTCGCCAAGCTGCCGTACTGGGTGAAAAAGGTCGGGACCCGGTCCGAGCCTAAAAAGGGAAAGATGTTTTCCGCTAATTCCTTTGGCGCGAAAGCTGATGGCGCGACAAATTCCACACAGGCGATTCAAAAAACGATTGATGCGTGTTCAAAGGCGGGCGGCGGCACCGTCACTCTAGATAAGGGCGATTATGTCACCGGCTCACTCTTTCTTAAAAACAACGTTTATTTTCGGGTCGATGTGGGTGTGACCTTGCTGGGAAGTCAAGATGAGAACGATTATCCGCGTCGGCCAACTCGTGTTGCGGGTATAGAGATGACGTGGCCCGCCGGTCTAATAAACGTCAACGACGCAAAAAATGTCAAACTTTCCGGCGGCGGCACGATTGACGGGCGCGGCCAGAAGTGGTGGGACAAGTATTGGGCGTTGCGAAAGGAATATGAACCAAAGGGGCTACGCTGGGCTTCGGACTACGATGCGGAGCGAATTCGCCTGATGGTCATCTGGAGATCGTCGGACGTTAAGATCGAGAACCTAAATTTGAAACGCTCCGGCTTTTGGACGATGCAGGTTGTTTATTCAGACCACGTTACGGTGGATGGCGTAAAGATCAGCGACAATGGCGGACCGAGCACCGATGGCGTCGATATAGATTCATCCTCATATGTGCTGGTCCAAAATTGCGACATAGACAATAATGACGACGATATCTGCCTCAAGGCGGGACGCGATTCGGACGGATTGCGTGTCAACCGGCCGACGGAATACATCCTGATCAGGAACAACATGATCCGTCGCGGCGGCGGCGTGGTCTCGTTTGGCAGTGAGACGTCGGGCGGCATCAGGCACGTCGTAGCGCTCGACAATCGAGGCATTGGCACAAAGGAAGGTATTCGTTTCAAGTCGGCCAAGACGCGCGGCGGTTATGTTCAGGACGTATTGATTCGCGGCCTGAAACTCGAAAATGTGCCGCTTCCGTTTACATTTACTCTAAATTGGAACCCAAGCTACAGCTACGCCTCGATCCCGTCCGGAATGAAAGACGTTCCTCCGTATTGGACCATATTGAACACGCCTGTTTTGCCGGTCGAGCGGGGTTACTGTGATTTCAGAGATCTGAGGATCGAGAACGTCGAAGTCGTTGGGGCAACTCGTATCTTTTCAGCAAGCGGATTGCCCGAAAAGCCGATCGTTAATGTCACATTCGCAAATATCACGGCTCAGGGCGCTGAGGCCGGGTCTATCGAATACGTAAATAATTGGACGATGACCAATGTGAACCTGACGACAAATAAAGGCGAGCAACCGACCATTTCACACAGTAGAAATGTTGGTGTGATAAGCGTGACCGCAAAATAGCCATTTTATGAAGAAATTACCGGCAGTTATTATTGTCCTGGCGATTGCCATATCGGCGTCGATCTTCTGCACCCCGAACGTTATTGCCGGAAACAATGATTTTTACAATGTTAGAAACTTTGGTGCCAAAGGCGATGGTAAAACCGTCGATTCCGATGCGGTCAACAAGGCTATAGACATTGCATCTGCAAAGGGCGGCGGTACTGTTTACTTTCCGGCGGGTACGTACCTGTGCTTTTCGATCAGGTTGAAAAGCAACATTACTATCTATTTAGATAACGGTTCGACTGTCCTCGCCGCCGATCCAAAAGAAAACAAGGGCAGCTATGATCTGCCCGAACCGAACGAGTTTGACGCCTATCAGGATTTCGGGCATTCCCATTGGAAGAACAGCCTGTTTTGGGGTATCGGAGTCGATAATGTCGCGATCGTCGGGCAAGGGAAAATTGACGGCAAAGGATTGTCGCGGCGAAGCCCTGGACCACGAAAACCTCGAACGGCAGGCGAGACACCGGCCAGCATGGGGACCAACGTTTCACCGCTTGGTGAAACCTCAGATGTAAAGGAAATGAACGGCCTTGGCACAAAAGCCATCGCCCTAAAACTCTCGCGAAATATTACGCTTAAAGACTTTACGATCTTTCAGGGCGGGCATTTTGCTCTGCTGGCGACGGGTGTCGATAACATGACGATCGACAATCTGCGGGTCGATACTAACCGCGACGGCTTTGATATCGATGCCTGCCGCAACGTCCGAATTTCCAATTCTTATGTAAACTCGCCGAATGACGACGCGATCGTTTTGAAAAGCTCTTACGCCCTCGGGTTTAACCGGGCGACTGAGAACGTGACTATCACGAACACGCAGGTTTCCGGTTTTGATCTCGGTACGTTGCTTGACGGAACTTTCAAAACCACACAGGAATTTGCACCCGACCGTGATCGCGTGACGGGCCGCATCAAATTCGGCACCGAATCGAACGGCGGTTTCAAGAACATAACGATCTCGAACATTAATTTTGTACACTGCCGCGGGCTTGCTCTGGAAACGGTTGACGGCGGCTACATCGAGGATGTTTCGATCACAAATATCACGATGCGGGACGTCACGACAGCGCCAATATTTATCAGATTGGGTGCTCGTCGGCGTGCCCCCGAAGGCACGCCGATAGGCGGCATTCGTCGCGTGAATATCAGCAATATTGTTGTTTCAGACGCCGAGAGCAAATATGCCTCGATCATTGCCGGACTGAGCGGCCATGACATCGAGGACGTGAGATTGAGCAATATCCGCATCCACTACAAAGGCGGCGGAACAAAGGCCGATGCGATAAGAGAAATACCCGAAGGCGAAAAAAGTTATCCCGAACCCAGCATGTTTGGCGTGACGCCGTCTTACGGATTTTATGTTCGCCATGCGCGAGGGATTACGTTTGATAATGTCGAAGTGTCGTTCGAGGCGGACGATGCCCGCCCGGCGTTTGTGCTTGACGATGTTAAAAATATCGAGTTTTTCCGTACCAATGCCCGTTTATCAACCGGCGTGAAAATGTTCTCGTTAAAAAACGTGTCAAATTTCAGTTCATCACAGAGCCGATCCGCTGAAGATATGAAGATCGATCACGTCGGCGAAAAACAGTTTTAGCCTATGAGTGTTGTTAGATTTGGATTGATCGGAGCCGGTGACATTGCGCGAAAGCGCGTAGCCCCGGCTCTGCGTGACCTCGAAAATGTTGCTCTCACAGGTGTAAGCCGGTCCCGGTCCGAGCTTGCCGAATCGTTTGCCAAAGAATTTGGGGTGCGAAAGTGGTTTGCCGATTGGCATGATCTGATAGCGGATAACGAGATTGACGCGGTATATCTCGCGACACCCGTCTACGTGCATGCCGAGCAAGCTATCGCCGCCGCCGAAGCCGGAAAGCATGTTCTATGCGAAAAGCCGATGGCGTTGACCGTAAAGGAATGCGACGAAATGATCGCCGCGTGCCGGGCGAATAACGTCAAACTGGGCATCGCGTACTATCGTCGTTTTTACCCGGTGATAGATAGGGTCAAGCAGATCATTGCGGCCGGCGACATCGGACGGATCTCATTTGCTCAGATCAATGCTTTCGAGTATTTCGACCCGCCGCCCGAACACCCGCGTAGCTGGTTTGTTGAGAAAGAAAAAGGCGGTGGCGGCCCGATGATAGATTTTGGGTGCCACCGGATCGAGGTTTTCACTAATCTTTTTGGCACCGTCCGGCGGTTTCAGAGCATTGTTTCCAATGACATTTTCGGACGCGGGGTGGAGGACACGGCGTCCGCCATATTTCAATTCGAGATTGGCGCGTGCGCGTCCCTAACGGTCACCCATGCAACCACCGATGCTCAGGATACGCTTGACGTTTACGGTACTAATGGTTCGGTCCATATTCCGGTCCTGAATCTTGGCGAGATGATGATCCGGATCGGAGATACCGAAACAAAGGAATCTCATCCGCCCGCCGCCAATTTTCACGAACCGCTGATCGAGAATTTTGCCAATGCGATTTTGCAAGATCGCGAGCCGCAGGTCGATGGAGTCGCGGGAAGATACGTGTCGCGGCTCATCGAGGAGATATATGAAAGGGGGGGGGGAAACGTTAAATAGTCGATCATGAAGTTTCATATAATCTTCTTAACCTGTGTTTTATTTATCGGGGGTGTGGGGATTGGTGTGTCTCAATCTACGCCGGGGGCAGCCTTGGTGACAGACGACGGCGAAAATTTCACACTTGCTAACGGCATTATTACGGCAAAGGTCGAAAAGCAATCAGGATCGCTTGCCTCATTGAAATATAAGGGGTTGGAGCTGCTTGGAGCCGGAGCGGGACGCTCGAATGGTTACTGGTCGCTGCCGGGCACGTCTCTCGATTTTGGCAAAAAACGCACGGCCTCGATCACGCAAAACCGCGCTGAGCGGGTGACGGTTTCGTGCAAATTTGATTATGACGGTGATGCCAGGAACGTTCCGGCGGATGTGGAATTGATCTATTCGCTTGGACGTGGGGATTCGGCCATTTATCTGCGAGCGAACTGGGACCACAAGCCCGACTATCCAAAGCTGACATTTCCGGTCGGCCGGTTTGCCGCGAAACTCAACGACGACGTTTTCGATTGGATGACGATTGACGCCCGCCGCAGCATGCAGATGATAACGGCGGACGATTGGAATCATGGCACGACGATGAACGTCAAAGAGGCCCGGTTGATGAACAGCGGCGTGATGAAAGGCCAGGTCGAGCATAAATACGATTACGCCGCCGTGCAATTCGATACGCCTGCCTATGGCTGGTCGAGCACGAAGCAAAAGGTCGGCATCTGGATGATAAATCCGAGCAGCGAATACATGAGCGGCGGCCCGACCAAGCTCGAGCTTTCGGCCCATCGCGACGCGACCTTTACCGACAGCCTCACCGCTCCGGCACCGGCCACGTTGCTAAATGTATGGAAAGGCCCGCATTATGGCGGTACGGTCGCTGAGGTCAAACAGGGTGAGGAATGGAAGAAAACGATCGGCCCGTTTTTGCTCTACTGCAATTCGGGAACCACCCCTGAGACGATCTGGCGTGATGCTTTAGCCAAAGCGGAGCGGGAAGCAAAAATGTGGGTTTACGCTTGGGCCGTTGACACCGAATATCCGGCAAAATCGGCCCGCGGAAACGTTTCGGGACAGATCGTTCTAAAAGATCCGCAAGCGCCACGGGCCAGGATAACCAATCTTCTGGTCGGACTGACACACGCCGATTATAAACTCGACAACGGCGAAACTGTCGATTGGCAGCGGGACGGGAAATATTATCAATTTTGGGTGCGCGGCGATTCGAATGGGAAATTTACGATCCCAAATGTGCGTCCCGGGACCTATATGCTGCACGCTTTTGCCAATGGAGTGCTTGGCGAATATGCAAAGGCCGATGTGACCGTCGTTGCCGGAAAGCCACTGGATCTCGGCTCGTTAGACTGGCAGCCGGTCCGATACGGCCGGCAGCTTTGGGAGATCGGTATTCCCGACCGGACCGCCGGCGAATTTTTACACGGCGATCATTATTGGCAATGGGGCCTGTACAACCAATATCCAAAGGATTTTCCAAACGATGTAAATTTCGTGATCGGCAAGAGTGACTATCGCAAAGACTGGAACCTAATGCAGGTTCCACGCGGCCACGACGAGA
>JAYVDQ010000236.1:0-3903 GCA_043749325.1 Chloracidobacterium sp.
GCCAGATTATATCAAATACGGTCTTTCATTGCCGCCGCGCGGCCGGACAAAACCCATTGACTCGGCTTTTGCAGTGAACCGTTGTCCGCCGCTGCCGCCGGATTTTTCTTTTGCGAATAAGCGAGAGCCGCCCCGATTATGGCGATGTCCAGGGTCGCCTGGTCGATCTCAACCGGTTTTTTGCGTTCGTTAAAGCTCGAAATAAACCCGGTATCGAGATCTCCGGAGATGAATACCTCATCCTCCATGATCTCGCGAAAAAACGGCAGGGTTGTCTTGATGCCGCCGACCTCGTATTCCATCAACGCCCGCCGCATCCGGGCGATAGCCTCGTTACGGTCGCGGCCGTAAACGGCAAGCTTTGAGATCATTGGGTCGTAATAGATCGAAACTTCCGAGCCCTCATAAACACCGCCATCGTCGCGGACGCCCGGGCCGTAGGGCAGCCGCAGGCGGGTGATCTTACCTGGCGATGGCAGAAAATTGTTTTCGGGATCTTCAGCGTAAACGCGGCATTCGATCGCGTGGCCCGTGATATGGACATCGTCCTGCGTAAACGAAAGTTTTTCACCCCACGCCACGTTGATCTGCTCGCGAACGAGATCAATTCCCGTTACCAGTTCCGTTACCGGATGCTCGACCTGGAGTCGGGTATTCATTTCGAGAAAATAAAACGACCTGTCGAGATCGGAGACGAGAAACTCGACCGTTCCCGCACCGACGTAATTAACGGCCTTCGCTACCTTTACGGCACACCCTCCCATCTCGGCCCTCAATTCGGCTGAATTTATCGGCGACGGGGACTCTTCGATAACTTTTTGATGGCGACGCTGGATCGAGCATTCGCGTTCGCCGAGATGGACGTGATTGCCGTGCGTGTCGGAAAAGATCTGGATTTCGATATGCCGCGGCCGAATTATCGCCTTTTCAACATAAACGGCGTCATCGCCAAAGCTCGTCAACGCCTCGGATTGGGAGGCTTCGAGCGCCGCTCGTAGCTCACGCTCGTCCATCACCAGCCGCATCCCTTTTCCGCCGCCGCCGGCAGAGGCTTTGAGCATTACGGGATAGCCAAACCTTGCGGCAGTCTCCTGAGCGTCCTCATAAGAGCGAAGCGGCTCGGTCGTGCCGGGAATAACCGGAACACCCGCCTCGATCGCGATCTTGCGGGCCGACATTTTGCCGCCCAATCCTTCCATTGCTTCGGGTGGCGGGCCGATAAATGTAATTCCGGCCTTAGTAACCTCGCGGACAAATTCCGCATTTTCCGACAAAAAGCCATAACCGGGATGGATCGACTCGGCACCCGCGGCTTTTGCCACCTCGATGATCTTTTCCCACCGCAGATAGCTCTCGTTAGAGGGCGGCGGGCCAATATAAAAAGCCTCATCCGCCATTCTGACATGCAGAGCATCTTTATCAACATCCGAATACACCGCGACCGTCGCGATCTTCATCTCGCGGCACGCTCGGATCACACGGCAGGCGATCTCGCCGCGGTTTGCTATGAGTATTTTCTTGAACATAAGTTCTTTGAGCAGTCAGCACTCAGCAGTCAGCCATCAGGAAAAAGTTCAAAAGGTCATCGTTCATTTCTAACCTTCACGATCAATGACGCTAACATACGCTTTACTTCGAGAAGCTTGGATTCCAAGTCCGCGTAGGTCTCAGAATCTAATATCTGTAAATCTCGAGACAGCAGTAAATGGTATTCACACTCGTTTGCTGAACCAAAAGCCGTCTGCAAATACCTGCCAAAATCCGCATTCGAACCTTTGCCGCAGCCTTCCGCAATATTGGCCGGGATGGACGATGCGGCTCTACGAATTTGGCTTGTCAGCCCGTACGTTTCTTCTTTTGGAAATTGTTTGGTCTTTACGTATATCGCAAGCGTCAGTTCGTGTGCTTTATGCCAAACTATAAGACTCCTAAAATCTTTCATCCCAAATGCCGATTGTTGATTGCTGACTGCTGATTGCTATTCAACAATCGAATTCCCCTGATTTCGTTGATCATAACGAATGCCGACCTTAGCTCCGGGAGCGTATTTTACAGGTTCGTTTCGCTGTTCGATGGTCAAAATATCCGAAGACTCGAAATCGACCCCATTCAGCGTGTACGTGTAAAAAACGATCTCTTCGCCAGCAGCGGTGATCTCGCTATCTATGATCACGCCGTCGGTAATGCGGCCGTTTGCCAACAGAAGCCGCCGCCGGGCGTACGGATCCGGCTTTTTCCTTCCTAAGATTTTGTCGATTATTCCCATTACTAATCCAATATCAATGCCGGTTTACCGTATTTGTCACGAAGTTTGTTTATGGCCGTCAACACGGCTGGCCGCTTTATGATCTTCGATTCCAACGGTCTTTTTCCCGGAATGTCGATCATTATCAGGCCAAGCAGGATCGTCAAGATTCCCTGTCCCGGAATACCCGGCAGCGATAGGAGGATCCCCAGCAGGATCAGCAAAACTCCGGCGATATTCTTAGCAATGACCGCTCCCCAACGAACCAGCCACGGACTATCTGGCAGGAAATCGCGTTCGTAATGCGAGCTGAAATAATTAGGCGGGATCTTGACCATAACGATGCCGATCGCGGCGAAGCTGATGACCAAAGATCCTATAAACAGTGCAACGCCAAGTAAAACCTTGCCGCGCGTCAGCGATGCCCATAGACCATTAAACCAATCGGTCATTCCCCAGACTCTTCTCGTGCCATCCGGAAAAACTCCTTTCTAATGAATAACATGCGCTGGATCATTGTCCACAGCGACCCGACCGCCAGCACCCATAAAACCTGCGGCATCCGGTTGAAAAGGAAGAAATCCGAGTTCCAATCCCACGTTGAGAGGGCACCTATTATGAGCAGGACTATCCGCTCGGGCCGCTGGAGGAACCCGACGTTTGCCTTTACGCCGAGAGCCTCAGAGCGGGCGGTCGTGTAGCTGACCATCACGGATGCGATCATGCCGATGCCCGCCAGGATGACATTT
Organism: Chloracidobacterium sp.; assembly: GCA_043749325.1. Taxonomy (GTDB): domain Bacteria; phylum Acidobacteriota; class Blastocatellia; order Pyrinomonadales; family Pyrinomonadaceae; genus OLB17. Next base: position 2,995 of record JAYVDQ010000236.1, read on the forward strand.
GGAACCGAGTGTTGAGGCAGGCTTCTGGAATAAAATATGATAATGCCGAGAAACGCGGCCATGTCGGAAAGACGGTCCAGCGACGAATCGAGAAAACTGCCGTATTTGGTGGCATTGCCGGTCAGGCGAGCGACATTGCCGTCGAGCATATCGAATAGATTTGCCACGATCATCACGACACCAGCCCAGAAAAACTCGCCAACGCCAAACAAAGCCGCACAACCGATGTTGATGATAACGCCCGTAGCCGTCAGGACGTTTGGTGGTATCCCGGCCGACGCAAGCCCCCGCACCATCGAATTGATGATCCGCATTGCTCCTCGTCCGATGCTTTCTCCTAGCATTGATGTAACGGAAAACTGAAAATGGAAAACGGAAAATTAAGAACATCGACTCTTCATTTTCCGCTTTCCATTTTACACTTTCAATTAATCTTCCTTGTCGTGTATCGTCTTCAGCCGGCTGATCTCGAAATTGCGCCAGCCGTTTGGGGTTTTTACCTTAATTTCGTCGCCTTCCTCTTTTCCCATCAATGCCTGACCGATCGGCGAGACGGTCGATATCAGCCCGTTATCGGGATCGCTTTCTTCTGAGGTCACGAGCCGGTATTTTACCTTCTCGTCCTTTTCGACATCATACAAAATTACGGTCGAACCATAAGCGGCTACACCCGTCGGGATCTTGGTGAGGTCGATGGAATCGACTTCTATCAGCCGCTGCTGTAATTGGCTGATCCGGGCCTGCACCATCGATTGGCGGTCTTTGGCGGCCTTATACTCGGCGTTTTCTTTTAGATCACCAAATTCACGGGCATGCTGGATGTCTTTTGGCAGCTTAAAATGCAGCTCGTGTTCGAGGAGGTCCAGTTCCGCCTTTAGTTTTTTCTTTACTTCTTCCATAAGTCTTTCC
>JAYVDQ010000237.1:0-10129 GCA_043749325.1 Chloracidobacterium sp.
TCTCGCCGACAGTGGGCATAAACAAAATATCGCAATAATCCGGAATGCCCGTACCGCTCAGATGCGTGTGCGAAAAGCCGTAGATTATGTCGTCGGAATAGTGATAGCCGCTCGACCCATCCCAGTTGTCGCTGCGTGTATCAGGCGAAAGTTGCACCATCCCAAAGGGCATCGTCGCCCCAGGAAATGTGTGCCCGTGCCCGCCGGTGCCGATGAATGGGTTGACCCACTTGGTGAGATCTCTCGTCTGAGCGACCGCCGCTATTGCCAGGAACAAGATCACACCGCCGAGACGCGGAGACGCTGAGAAGAAAGCCAAAGACCGAAGGCCAAAGACCCAAGACCAAAAACCTGATCCGCGTTTATCTGTGTTCATCTGTGGCTGTTCCTCTTTTCTAATTCCCGGAATTGTAGATCTCCAGGGTCGAGATTGCCGGGCACGCCTTGGCATCTTCGATCACGATCCTGATCTTACTCGTTTTTATCCTTTGAAACCGAACTATTCGCTTATATCCGATGGTCGTCTGATGAGAAATGGTTGCAAATTCGGAACCGTTCCACGCCAGTATCGAAAACCGCCGGACACGCTGGCCGAGCGCAATATTCTCCTGTAATAGAACCGTATCGAGATCGGTCTCTTGCCCGAGATCGAGCGTGAGCGAGGCGTCTGTCACGCCGTCGTCAGTCGCCCAGTAGGTGTCAAACGATCCGTCGAGTACGTTGGGCGCCGCAAACCGCCGGTCGCCGCCGCGTACGTTTGACGCGGTGATCGTTCCTCTTGCCAGGTTCTTGCCCAATGCGGATTCGCGCGCCTGTTTGAATTCCATCAGGCGGGTGATGTCGTTTTCGTTTACGAGGCCGCGGCGGTCGACGCCGATATTTAGCAGCAGGTTGCAGTTGCGGCCGACCGAGCCGTAATAGATGCTCATCAGCTCGGCGACCGATTTGAGCTTTGTGTCCTCGCCCGCGTGATAAAACCAGCCGGGCCGGATCGAGACATCGCATTCGGCGGGCAGCCAGGTGGTGCCGTTTTCGTCGCCGGTGTTCAGAGCTTTTGCATCGGCAAAGCCGGGGAACGAGCCTTCGTTGTCGCGGTTTGACCAATTGGTCTCGCCAGCTATACCTCGTTCGTTGCCGACCCAGCGGATGTCCGGCCCGGCGTCGCTGAAGATGATCGTGTCCGGCTGGACGCTCTTGGTCGTCGAGAAAAACCCGTTGAAATCGTACACCATTCGCTTTTTGCCGTCATTGGCACCGTCGAGCCACGATTCGAAAACATCGCCGTAATTCGAGAGCAGCTCACGCCACTGCTGCTTATAAACCGTGTTGTATTTCGGCGTCCCGTACAGCGGGTGATTCCGGTCCCACGGCGAGATGTATATACCAAATTTCAGGCCGTACGCACGGCATGCGTCCGAGAGCTCTCGCAGGACATCGCCCTTGCCGTCGCGCCATTTCGAATTCTTTACGGAATACTCGGTCGTCGCGGACGGCCACAGGCAGAATCCGTCGTGATGCTTGGCGGTAATGATTATCCCGCGCATTCCGGCGGCGCGCCGTCCGCGCCCATTGGCGGGCGTCGAACGCGGTCGGGTTAAAGTCATCGGCCGGCTCGCGGCCCTCGCCTGCAACGCCGGTTCCTCCGGCGTGATTTTTGCTTCGTATGTTTCAACTCGCGGAATTACCACGCGCGTCAGCGTCCTATCGGACGCTTGCAGGCGAGGGCGCCTACGTTCCCGGCTAATGGAAAAGCTCGCCGCCGTCGATGCCGTGCCAGTTCTGGCCCTTTATTGCCCAGCGAACGCGCCAAAATGGTTCGCCGCCGCCGTTGTGGTAGCGCAGAGACAGCTTGTGCGGGCCCGCGCGCAAGGGGACTAGTCCCGAGCCGTGCTTGATGTCTTTTGTGTTGCCATAGTCGATCATCGGTTCTTTATCGACGACAATGGTCGCGGCCCATGTCGAGTCGACCTGGAACTCATAGATGGCGTCGACGGGCGCGTTGAAATATCCATCAAAGGCTACCGCGAAGGGCCGTTTAAGATCAGCGATATTTGCGAATTGTTGTAGCCCGGTCGACTTTGTTTCGCCGCTGGTTATGACCCGTCCGAGCGTGTCTCCGTCAGAAGGGACAACGAACGCGAATGTGGCGCCGGAGCGCTTGTCCTTGGGATCCGGCTCGGGACCGTGCCACAGACGGCGAAGGAAAGTCGCGGAGTAAACCGAACTTTTACGGCCGTCGGGAAGCACCACGATCGTTTTGAGATCGACCACGTCCTGTCCGTTCGGCTTGACCTCCAACTTTTGCGGAACGGATGGGGACTTTTCGTTTGGAACGCTGCCATCCATGGTGAATAAAACTTTTGCTCCCGGAATTTGGGAACCGATATCGAGTGTCGCGGTCTCGTCACTCGCCAGTACAGTGTTAACAAGTCCCGTCGGCTCTGGAATTCGGTAATTTACTTGCTGCTTATCGAGACGCGGAAATTGAGCAGCAAGCCGCTTTGAAAAATCGGCAAAATTCTTATTTTCGGGCGTCGACCACAAAACCTCTGATAAGGCGAGCACACGCGGAAACGCCATGTATTCGACCTTTTCCGGCGTCTGCATATATTCCGTCCAGACATTGCCCTGGGCACCAAGGACGTATTTTGCCTCGTCGGCCGTTAGCTCTTTTGGCACCGGATCGTAGCTGTATATCTTGTCGAGTGTCAGGTAGCCGCCGATATTTATTGGCTCGGTGGCCGGGTCGCCCTGGCCGTAGTCAAAGTAGCAATAGTCGGTCGGTGTCATGATCACATCGTGATGCGCCTTGGCAGCTTCGATCCCGCCTTTGATGCCGCGCCATGACATTACGGTCGCGTTGGGTGCGAGGCCGCCCTCGAGTATCTCGTCCCAACCGATGATCGTTTTGCCTTTTGAGTTAATGAATTTTTCCATCCGGCGGATGAAATAGCTCTGGACCTCGTGCTCGTCCTTGAGGTTTTCGCGGGCCATCAATTCCTTGACCTCGGGCGACTCTTTCCACATGTCCTTGAGCACTTCGTCGCCGCCGATATGAATGTAGGGCGAATCGGGAAAGAGGCCGATCACCTCGGTCAAAACGTCTTCGAGAAACCCGAATGTTTTCTCCGTCGGGCAGTAAACCTCCTTAAAAATGCCCCATGTCGTCTGTACTTTGTATTTGTAATCAGCCTTGCAGCCAAGCTCGGGGTACGCCGCCAATGCAGCTGACGAATGGCCGGGCAGCTCGATCTCGGGGATCACGGTGATGTATCTCGCCTTGGCGTAAGCGACCGTCTCCTTGATCTGCTCCTGTGTGTAAAACCCCTCGTGCGGGACGCCATCGCCGACGTACGGCGTGAAGTTTTTCTCCTTCATGGTCTCAGGCCGTTTCGAGCCGATCTCGGTCAACTTCGGGTATTTTTTGATCTCGATCCGCCAGCCCTGATCTTCGGTCAGATGCCAGTGAAAGTTGTTGAATTTGTACTGCGACATAAGGTCGATGTACTTTTTGACAAATTCGACCGGCATGAAATGACGGCCGACATCGAGGTGCATGCCACGGTAGGGGAAACGCTCAACATCCCAAATATCGACACTGGGAATTTTCACGCTGCCTTTAGATTTGGTAGGAAGAATTTGGGCTAAGGTTTGAATCGCATAAAACATTCCACGTTCGCTACCACCAATCCAAATATGCTCAGGGTCTATATATATTGTATAGCCTTCCTTTCGCTCAGTTTTGGGTCCATTGCTAGGCCCTAAAAACGCAATTGCATTCTTTTGACCGAGTTTCTCAACGATTTTTAGCGTGAAACCATAGTCTCGTTCCAATAAGTTGTTCAGAATTCCGGCCATCTTTCGACCAGCTTCATCCGGTGCAAGGATTTTCGTTTTACGATCTAAGGTGAATTGTCCCTCTCTGGGCTTCACTGAATACGGCTTTGGAATGATGTTTGTCTCGTCAGTTTGAGCAATGGCAAAAGAGGCAGAGAGAAGACAAAACGCGGCAGCGAAAAGCGTATATTTCATTTGTGTTTGACCGGTGCGAAGTTGGTGTAAAACTTGGCTCCAATCATAACAAATCCAGAAATTGATTCAATTCGGCGGGCAGTTCCTGGGTAAACTCCATTCGTTCTTTTGTGACCGGATGGTTGAACGACAGGCGTTCGGCGTGGAGGAAAAAGCGGTTCATCGACGCGATGCCGTTGCGCGCCGTATGGTCAGCGACGGTGTTGTCGCGCCCCTCGTTGTAGATCTCGTCGCCGACAACGGGGTGATTGATATATCCCATATGGACGCGGATCTGGTGTGTACGGCCGGTTTTGATCTCGACGTCGAGCAGCGTGAATTTGTCGTACCGCTTGCGGACCTTCCACAAAGATAATGCGCTGCGTCCATGGGTGGCGACCTTCATCCGCAGGCGATTATGCTTGTTGCGGCCGATCGGGGCCTCGATCTTTCCCATGTTTTGATCGGGCGAGCCGTGTACGAGAGCGATGTAGGATTTGTAAACAAGGCGCTCACGAAACTGCTCCGACAGCTCCTCGTGTATCTCGTCGGTTTTGGCAACGACTATCAAGCCCGACGTGTCTTTGTCGAGCCGATGGACGATGCCGATACGCAGGTTGTCGGGGTCCTGCTTGTTTTGCTCGGCGAACGATTCGGCAAAGTGAAACGCGATCGCGTTTGCGAGCGTACCGCTCTGGACGCCGGCACCTGGGTGGACGACCATTCCGGCGGGTTTGTTGATGACCGCGAGATACTCGTCTTCGTAAACTATATCGAGCGAGATATCTTCGGGCTCAAATCTTGCGACGGGCAGCTCGACCAGATCAACCTCGACCTCGTCACCCTCGCGGATCTTGTACGAAGGCTTTACCTTTTTTTCGTTGACTAGAACATCTTCGTTCTCGATGAGCCGCTGTAGGCGGGAACGCGACCAACCGTCAATTTTCTCCGCTAGAAACGCGTCGAGACGCTTTCCGGCGTCTTCTGACGATGGATTCATTACGGGCGATGTTGTTTCTTCACTCACCTGGTAGTTCGGACGACGGAGAGGGCGGGGAATTTGAGACTTTTTTCAGCCTTACGATCATAAAAATAATGGACGCGGCCGCGACGATCAGGCTGACCATTTGCGATGTCGAAAGCCCCGTACGCGTGGTCAACCCCCACAGATCGCCGCGCGGATCGTCGCGGATGAATTCGATCAAGAATCGTACGACCGCGTAGATAATGCCGTATGCGATAAGGATCTGGCCGTCAAATTTCTTGCGCCGGTGCAGGTAAACCAGTAATCCAAAAACCGCCAGCATGATAAACGACTCGTAAAGCTGCGTCGGGTGCAGATGCAGATCGCCGCCGTCCGGGCCGACTATCGGGACACCCGTGTATTCGTGACCAAGCTCAGTAAAATGCACACCCCAGGGCAGAGTTGTCGGCTTACCCCAGCAGCAGCCGGCCGAAAAACAGCCCTGCCGCCCAAACGCCTGTCCGAGAGCTAGGCCGGGGACAAAGGCATCGGCCACTTTCCAAAACGGCAGTTTATATAACGGCACCAAAATGGCTACAGCAAGAAATCCGCCGATCAACCCACCGTAATAAACGCCACCCGAACGAAGAAAATCAAGCGTAAATATCTGCACATCCGGCTCGACGAGGATCATCAACAGCTTTGACCCGACAAGCCCGCCAACAAGCGCCCACAAGCCGAGATCGTAGATGCGTTCGCGCGGCAGGCCATCACGTGCCGCAAGACGCGACGCGACCATAAGCGCCAGCAGCATGCCGACCGCGAGAAAAATGCCGTATGTGGTTATCGGAAAGTTGCCGATGCGGAAAAGTTCAGGGTACATCTATGAATTTTGGATTTCGGATTGCGGATTTTGGATTGCCGCTAATTCATCGTTCTTTTTTCTTTTTGTAAAGAAAAGATCGAGGATCAGCAGGCCGGCCCCAAAGCAGATCGCAGCGTCGGCGACGTTGAAGGTCGGATAATGCCACGAGCCGAATTGGACATCGACGAAATCAACGACGAACCCCAGCCTTATCCGGTCCGTCACATTTCCCGCTATGCCGCCAAGCAGGAGCGTGAGGGCACCCAAAATGCGGTCGTCCGTTCGTGGAGTCCGCCAAAAGAAATACAGCACAAGCGTCGCCGCGATAACCGCCACGACGGACAATCCCCACCGTCCGGCATCGCCGCCCTCGTCAAACATCGAAAACGCCACGCCCGGATTCTTTGCATACGCAAAATTTAGAAAGCCCGAGATCGCAGACCTGTCGCCCTCAAAACGTAAAACACGAGTCGCCCAGGCCTTACTGATCTGGTCAATCATAAAGACGCCGCCCGCGATGGCCAGGTAGGCTAATTTCCAAAGAAAGTCTTTTTTATTCACTTATCGCTCCTCAATTTTCCGGTTCTCTCTTTGCCGAAGCTACGCCTTCGTATAACTCTAAATACTTTGACCGAACGTATTCATTCAACCGATTCGCAAAATGCTCGTCCAGTTTTTTTAACTTTATCAATTCCTGCACATCGGCCAGATCCTTAAGACGGTCGCCGGCGGTCATGCCGGAAGCCAATTTTAGCTCGACTAGCTTTTCGAGCGAGATCGTCTTTACACCGTCGATGACTATTGAATCCTCGGCAGGATCTGGAAAAAAAACAGGCTTTGGCTTGCCGTCACCCGGAAATTCACCAGCCGAGATTATGTCAATCGGGATATTTTCCTGCACTGTCCTGAACTTTTTTCTTGCTCCCTCAAATGCCGGCCTGTAGCCAAGGCCAACAAGCTTTTCTCTAAACCTGTCAAGACCTTCTACCGAAAGAAGCAGATCGATATCAACCGTTAGCCGTTGAAATCCGTGCTGATTCAGCGCAACCGCACCTATAATGGCATAGTCGATAGACTGGCGTTCGAGATCACGTACCAACCTCAATAAAGCATCATTTAACATTCCGTTTCCATTAAAAAAGCGCAACGCTTCTGAGTAAGCCGCAGTCGGCGAGGACATCAAAGTTGGAAAATCGACGGCCATGAAATATAACTATACGCCCAATTTCCAATTTTATACGCCTGTTTTCGTAACAATCTCAGCCAATGCATCGTTACACCGTTCGCAAACGGTCGGGTATTCAGGAAATTCCCCGACACGGGTTGAATAATTCCAGCAGCGCTCGCATTTTTGGCCGTCCGCTTTCTCAATTTCGACCTCAAAAGTGCTCCCTTCGTGGACCTCGACCTGCGAAACAATAAAGATGTATCGCAACTGGTCGTAGTAATCGAGCAAAAGCCGTGTCGTGGCCGCGTCGGTAGTCAAAACGACCTTTGCCTCAAGCGAAGAGCCGATCTGCTTATCATTGCGGGCCGTTTCGAGGGCACGCATGACCTCGTCGCGGATCGTGAATATTCGCTCCCAATTGGCCATCAGGCCGGAATTGTCGGCGTCCTCAACTTTCGGAAACTCGACGATGTGAACCGACAAAACTGTCTGGCCGGGTAGGTTTTCCCAGGCCTCGTCCGAGGTAAAAGCGAGCAGCGGCGACATCAGACGGCACAACGCATCGGCAATTTGGTAAAGCGCGGTCTGGGCCGACCGGCGCTCCCTCGATCGCGGAGCGAAGATATAGAGCCTGTCCTTGATAATGTCAAAATAGCGTGCCGAGAGATTGACGGTGCAAAAATGATAGATCGCGTTGTACGCCGCCTGAAAATCATAGGCCTCGTACGCCGCAATTACTTTTTCATTGACCTCATTCAATCCCGCGAGAGCCCACAGATCGATCTCTTCCATCGCGTTGTTGCCGACCGTATCCGTGGCCGGATCAAAGCCGTCGAGATTGCCAAGGGCATAACGCAGCGTGTTGCGGAATTTACGATAGGCATCGACCACGCGGAGCAGTATTTCATCCGAGCATCGGACATCCTCGGTATAATCGACCGCCGCTGCCCAAAGCCGCAGGACATCGGCACCGGATCCGTCGATTATCTCCTGCGGAGCGGTCACATTGCCGATAGATTTGCTCTGCTTTTTGCCATCCCCGTCAACCACCCAGCCGTGCGTGATGATCTGTTTGTACGGTGCCCGGTCGTGAGCGGCAATGCCGCAGCTAAGGCTCGAATTAAACCATCCACGATATTGGTCGCCGCCCTCGAGATAAACATCCGCCGGAAAACGCAGCGTCTCGCCGCGCGTTTCCAGAACGGCGACGCAGCTCGATCCCGAGTCGAACCAAACATCCAGGATGTCAGTTTCCTTGCGAAAATCGGCGCTGTTGCACTTAACGCACTTATAGCCGTCGGGCAAAAGCTCATGTTCAGGCCGTGCGTACCACGCATCGGCAGTCTCACGGGCGAAAATATCGGCGACATGATCGATTATCGCCGGGTCGGCGACCGCTTCGTCGCAAGCCTGACAATAAAATACGGGTATCGGAACACCCCACGAACGCTGACGCGAAACGCACCAGTCGGGGCGGCCCTTGAACATATTCCCCATGCGGCCCTCACCCCAAGTGGGGTGCCATTTTACTTTTTCGATCTCTTCCAAAGCCCGCCGCCGCAATGACAACAGCTCCCTTCCTGCCTGAGGAGGGGTGGCACCGGCTTCGGGTGACGGGGGGGTGGGAGCCGATTCATCCATCGAGATAAACCACTGCGGCGTCGCCCGGAAAATTACGGGGTTTTTGCATCGCCAGCAATGTGGGTAACGGTGATTGTATTGCTCGACATTAAGCAACGCTCCTGTCTCGCGAAGAAATTCGACGATCTGCGGGTTGGCCTCAAATACACTAAGGCCCTCAAAATGCTCGACCTCGGCAATAAACCTGCCCGCCGCATCAACCGGTGCGTAAATATCAAGACCGTATTTTTTGCCAACGGCAAAGTCATCCGCGCCGTGCCCTGGCGCCGTGTGGACACAGCCCGTGCCGGATTTTCCAGCCGATTTGTTCTCGAAACGGACATCCAATTCAACCTCGGCGTCAGCCTCGCCAAGCGTTACATGGTCGGCGTTCATTATGAGCGAGGTCCGGTCGAGCCAGGCATGGCGAGCCTCGAGACGGTCGAGCTTTGAGCCTTTGAATCTGGCTCGTTCTAAATAGTCTTCCAGCCCACAAGTTTCCGCAAACGATTTCATTAGCTCTGTGGCGACAATATAGATCTCGCCACTTGGCACCTCGATCGCGGAGTAATCAAAATCAGGATGAACCGTGACGCCGAGATTAGCGGGCAGCGTCCAAGGCGTCGTCGTCCAGATAACAACGAAAACATTTTTGCCGGCGAGTGCTCCGTCGATCAGCCCCGGGTCGGACTTCATCGGAAATTTCACATATACCGATGGCGACGTATGCTCACGATACTCGACCTCGGCCTCGGCGAGGGCCGTCTGGTCGTGGATGCACCAGTAGACGGGACGCAGGCCTTTGTAGACGTAGCCGCGTTCGAGAAACTTGCCGAAAAGCCGGGCGGTCGACGATTCGTACTCGGGCGACATCGTCAGATACGGATTTGCCCATTCACCCAGGATCCCCAGCCGCTGAAAATCGCGCGTCTGATTATTCATCGCCGTTGACGCGTGTTCGCGGCAGATACGGCGAAACGAGGCGACCGGTATGTCGTTTTTATTTTTTCCCTTCTCGGCCAGTTTTTTTTCGACAATGGTCTCGATCGGCAACCCGTGGCAATCGTAGCCCGGAACATACGGCGCGTCGTAACCCATCATCGACCGGGTCTTGACGACGAAATCCTTCAGAATTTTATTGAGCGCCGTTCCGATATGAATGTCGGCGTTGGCATACGGAGGGCCGTCATGGAGAATGAATTTTTCACGCCCCTTACGAGCCTCCATCACCTTTTCATAAAGGCCCATTTCGGTCCATTTCTTAAGACGCGCGGGCTCGCTCTGGCCGAGATTTGCCTTTTGGGCAAAATCCGTCCTTGGTAGGTTTACTGTCTTCTTAAGTTCGATCGGTTCTGTCATTTCCTTATAAAACCTAGATATTACCACGCCGAATCATCCGTAAAGAAGTATTCGAACAGGAAAGACATAAGGAACAGGATCGTTTTCTTATCCTAATATCCTGATCATCTCGGTTTGAGCAAGCTTTGTAATTGAAAAAGCC
>JAYVDQ010000238.1:0-3547 GCA_043749325.1 Chloracidobacterium sp.
GCGATCAAGCACAAGCTGGCGGAGATGGCGATCCGCACTTGGGTTGCGGAATCGATCACGTACCGGACAGTCGGCATGATCGACGCGCTTATCGGCGACGGTGCGGATAATGCAACGAAGTTACAGTCGATCGAGGAATACGCTGTCGAATCGTCGATCAATAAGGTCGCGTGCAGCGAGGCGCTCGATTATGTGGTCGATGAGATGGTGCAGATCTTTGGCGGGTACGGATATTCGGCGGATTATCCGGCCGAAAAGGCCTATCGCGATTCGCGCATCAACCGGATCTTTGAGGGTACGAACGAGATCAATCGCCTGCTGATCCCCGGCCAGTTAATGAAGCGTGCGATGAAAGGCAAGCTCGGGCTGTTACAGGCTGCAAAAGCCCTGCAAGACGAGATCCTTAATCCGCAGATGTCGTTTGACGAGGAGATGAGTTTACTCGCGGCTGAGACGAAACTTGCACAAAACGCCAAGAAGGTCGCCCTCATGGTGCTCGGCACGGCGGCTCAGAAATATATGATGGGTCTAGCCGATCAGCAAGAGGTTTTACTTAATTGCGCCGATATCATCATGGACGCCTATCAGATGGAAACGGCCATCTTACGTACAAAAAAATACGCTGAAACCAACGGCGAGGAAGCCGCCGGACGCTACGTCGATATGGCAGGCGTGTATTGCAACGACGCGATCCAACGTATCGAGGCCGCGGCAAAGAACACAATCGCGGCAATTGCCGAAGGCGACGAAGGCCGCATGCTGATGGTGGCGCTCAAGCGGTTTACAAAGAATAACTCGCCGATCAATACCATCGCCGCCCGACAGCGGATCGCCGATATGCTGATCGAGGCGAATACTTATGTTTATTAAGGTCTTAACTAAAAGCTAAACCGCCCGGCCTTTCGTCAAAGCCGGGCGGTGCATTTGCCTAAGCATCATAAACTAAGGGTTGCGATAGGTACGTCGGACGTATGTTCGGCTGGCGTACCCCGGACGCAGGTAAACCCTGCGATAATAGTTCTTCGGCCGCTGTTTGTGCGTTAACAAGGCACCTCCGCCGGCCCCTGCAAGGCCACCAATTAACAGACCCTTTTTGCCACCGATCAGGCCGCCCACGAGCATCCCCGCAGCGGTTCCTCCGCCGATGTTAATAGCCTTTCTATGCCGTCTGTAAAAGTTAGGCTTTTTGAGTATATAGATCCGACCGTTCCGATCGCGATAATACCGCGTCTGGGCAAACGTAGTCGTTGCTAAAAGCGGAACCATAGCCGAGAGGATCGTGATCAGAATAAATGTCGTTATATGTTTCTTCATGGTAAAAATTCCCCCTTTTTTAATTGCCTACAGTTGTTGTTGACGCCATATCACTCGCAACCACCGTGCCAAACAACGAAACTCCTTGATTATCCAGGGCTTTATCACCCGTGTCGATCAGAGCCCGCGTATGCAATTACACGATATAAGATATTTATCAACCGTATCGTATGATGGCATACGACCTCCTCGCTAAGATCTTCATGCTCGTATTCCACCGAGCCATTTCTTGGGTCGGGCGAGATAAAACCAAAAAAACTATTGACATTCATAAATCATTGTCATAATCTCAGAATGATTAGAAGAAATGCTAATACTAAACAGAGCTGGAAAGATCGGTCCTGAAATGCCAAATCGACACGTTGTTGGTTTGTATATATACGTATTTATTAGCTTTGTAGTCATTATTATTCCATGTGGATAATGGCCTTTTAACGGATTTACGAAAGAGGTCATTTTCCGGAAACGGTAATGACCTTTTTCGTTTTACGAGAAAGAATATGAGAGACGTCGCACAGGCTAGGGCAACTACGCTGCAATTTACTTCGGCCGAAGAGGTTCCTCTCCACCCGCGTGGAGCAGAGATCCTCGTTCGAGGACTGATCAAAAACGGCGTCGATACGGTCTTTGGGCTGCCCGGAGGTGCGGTGCTGCATATTTATGATGCGATCTGGCGGTTTCGCGATGAGATCACACATTACCTCGTGCGGCACGAGCAGGGAGCTGTCCATGCCGCCGAAGGTTATGCACGGGCAACCGGCAAGGTGGGTGTTGCGTTAGTAACGTCAGGCCCGGGAGCGACGAATGCTGTAACCGGAATTGCCGACGCCTATATGGATTCGATCCCGCTGGTAGTGATAACGGGTCAGGTGCCAACAGCGGTGATCGGCACGGATGCGTTTCAGGAGGTCGACACATTTGGCATTACGCTGCCGATCGTCAAGCACAGTTATCTGGTAAAAGACGTGCGGGATCTCGAATGGGTGATTGATGAGGCGTTTGAAATCGCGCTCTCCGGGAAGCCGGGTCCGGTTGTGATCGATATCCCAAAGGATGTCTCGGGGATCGTCTGCGAAAAGGGAAACGCTCGCCGACGAGATCTGCTCTTTGCCGAAAGTGAACACTTTATCGATCGTGTTAAGATCGAAAAGGTCGTTGATAAGCTGCTTAGTGCAAAACAGCCGGTCTTTTACGTCGGCGGCGGCATCGTCTCGTCCGATGCGGCGGACGAGCTGATGAAAGTTGCTCAAACGCTGCAAGTGCCGGTCACGCCGACGCTTATGGGTCTCGGCGGCTTCCCCACGGCACATCCGCTCTCGCTCGGAATGCTGGGAATGCATGGCACCTACACCGCGAATATCGCCATATCGGAATGCGATCTGTTATTCGCGATCGGTGTACGTTTTGACGACCGCGTTACGGGGAAACTGGCGACATTTGCTCCTAATGCCGAGATAATCCACATCGATATCGACTCATCTAATATTGGAAAAAACAAGCAGCCGCATTTGTCTGTCGTCGCCGATGCCAAAGCGGCCCTTATCGCGATGTTGGCAAGTCTAGCTGAAAGATCCGAAGCGGAGCTAGACGCAAGCCATGACTCTCGGGCTGCGTGGTGGCGAAAAATAGACGAGTGGAAGGCATCCGTGCCGCTTGTTTGCGAGCATTCGGATACCGAGATAAAACCGCAGGCCCTGATCGAGGAACTTCATCGCGTAACCAACGGCGAAGCGATAATCGTTACCGATGTCGGCCAGCATCAGATGTGGGCGGCGCAATTTTACCCGTGCAAATACTCACGGCAGTGGATCACGAGCGGCGGACTCGGGACGATGGGTTTCGGATTGCCGGCAGCGATGGGGGCACAGCTTGCACGGCCGGACAAACAGGTGATTGCGGTCGTTGGCGACGGCGGATTTCAGATGACCAATCAGGAGATCATCACGGCGGTCCAGTACGGCATTCCGCTTAAGGTCATCATCATGAATAACGGCTATCTGGGCATGGTGCGTCAATGGCAGGAGATGTTTTACGACCGGGCGTATTCCGAGGTCGACCTGTCGGTCTCGCCGGATTTTGTAAAACTGGCCGAGGCGTATGGAGCGTTAGGTTTGCGAGCCACGACGCCCGCAGAACTGACGAGGGTTCTGGAAGAAGGACTGGCCCATCCGGGCGTCACAATTTTCGATATTGTTGTTTCAAAGGAGGAAAACGTGTTTCCGATCATCCCGGC
>JAYVDQ010000239.1:0-13133 GCA_043749325.1 Chloracidobacterium sp.
AAACCGTCGAGGAATGCCTTTCTGGACGCGGATTCAAGGATATTTTTGACCCCGGAGATCTTCGCCGCTTCGTCGGTCGAATACATATGGCCGTTCCACGTTTCCTGCGATGGAACTCGCTTTGGGACGTAAACGGCTTCCGTGACTTTGCCGCCGTTCTTGGAGATCACCAGTGTCGCACCGGCCTGTTTGAGATTTGTGAGGTAATAGAGGTTGTTTTCCTGCCGGAAAACGTAATCGACATCATTTGTGTAGAGCTTGGGCTCGGCGCTGAAAAGCACCATTACGCTGCCTTCATCCATCTTTGCCGCGACCGCGGTGCGGCGGCGGGCAAGCTCGGCCTGCCGCTCAGCGTCTGTAAATACCGGTGCGGACGGCGTGATGATGATCGAGGTCGGGCCGGTCTTTTTATCAATCTCAGCGGCAAATCCAATATTTTCCGGCAGCAAAAAACCAAAAACTATCAATATGAAACCTAACTTATTCATCGTAGCTCTCACCCATAATCTCCATTTCATCCAAAGCAATTTGCCGCGAATCACGTATTCGATAGATGCGAACGACATCCTCGCCGGAACCTTCATCTACAGCGACACCAAAAATGATTCGCCACTGACGTTTGCCCTTGGCGAACAAAAGCTGACGAACCTCTATAAGGAACGACCGGCTTTCCGGGGCTATTGGGCAACGATTTGGAAACTCGCTGAGCGAGTCTTTTGCCCGCATCAATGCCCTAAACCATTCATCGGCCCGGGCCTCGGAGCTCTCACGCAGCCATTCGGAAATGTTCCGGGTGTCGGTTAGCGCCTGAGGAGAGATTTCAACTCGATATGCCATATTCGCGAGCAATCTCAGCTAGGGCCTCATCGGCGAGACGACCTTCTCCTCTGGCAAAACTGTCTATGCCTTCCTGGATCGCTCGGACCGAATCGGCGTACTCGATCCGGTCAACAAGTTCCTGATAGGAATCGGCGTCGAGCACCACGCACTCAGCTTTTCCGTTAACGGTCAAAACCAGCGGTTTGCGCGACTTACGCAATCGTGTCAGATGCTCGGTCGTATTTCGTTTGAAATCTGTTAAAGACTGGATTGATTTGATATCTATCATTACTCACCTCGTTTTCACATTTTATTAGATGCTAATACAATGCGAAGAATATTGCAAACGGATGCTAATTTACCGAAATACTCATTTCCATTGACGAAACATTTCCAAAATAATCGGCCGCGAAAACTCTAAGGATGAAATCCCCCGGTCCAAGAGCTGCCGGGTCGAGAAAACCTTCGCGATAATCATCGCCGTCAACCCGATTTGTGACTATGTAATTAAATATCGTTTCCCCGGTCGCGCCTGATTTGCTGCCCTCGGCGTAAACGAACGGGATGGCCGCCGGGTCGGGCATACGGTCAAACTTAATAGTCCACTGTGTCTCGTTAAGCGGCGAACCATCTGCCCGCAAGATCTGGTATCCCGCCTGATAAATGCCGAGTCGGCGACGTTCCACGTTGCCGTCCATCTGATCGTAAGCACGAATAATAATACGCGTTTTGCCCGCGAGTTGAATACGCCCTTTGGACGATTTTGTTTCGATCTCACGCCAATTTTCATCGGTCAGCGTGACCTTTTCAATTGTCGGAACGCGGGAATCTGAGATGCCTGGAAAAATAAGAGCGTCGAGGGCGTTCATTTCCGACCCGCTGCGTCCGGCGATCAGATGGACATGATTCATAGGATTCAAGGTGCCGATAGGCTCGCCAGCCTTGAACGTCGAGCCTCGTGGAATGCGGACGTCAATTAGCTTGCCGGCGGCATCCTGAGAAAATACAAAACGCGGATCGCTGAACGGAACGCCTGACGAATTACGGCCAAGGCGGATGTGGATATAGCCCATTGTCGGCATTCGCAGTAGCTCGCGGAGCGTGCCGAAATTTTCGGCGGCAATAGGTTTCAAAACCTTTTCGTCGCGGACAAATTTTACCGTCTCGCCGTAAGCTCCGGCGATGTCGAGGCCGTTGTGAAAATGGATATCATCATTGCCGGGTTTGATCTCGCCGCGAAGCTCACCCAGAGTGCCGGCGATATCGCGTTTCGCGGACGGCGGATCGTACGGCCAACGGGGCGGCTGCAATTTGCGGAATTCTTCGGGTTTATCACGGAAAGCCTCGATCTGTTCGGGCGTTATGGCGGAGCCTGTTTTGACGTTTGAAATCTGACGGATTAGCCGGTTGTCACTATCCGCCACAAGCAAATGTCCAGCCCCGTCAACTGAGAGACCGGACGGCCGGTTAAATCGAGCGTTCCTGATCTCACCGTCCTCGATTCCTCGCTGTTTATTAGAGATCGTCCTAACGGTCGGAAACAGGTCCCCGCCTATCACCCGTATCGCGTTGCCGTCGGTAACAAATATCGAACCTTCATTGTCGGCGGCTATCGCGGTCGGCTGATAGAACGACGAGGAAAGCAGCAAGCCATCTTTCACGTCGCTTTCGCCGTCTCCTGCGAGTGTAGCCATGTCCCCGTTCCAATCGACGATCCTGATCCGGTGATTTCCGGTGTCGGCGACGAGCAATTTGTCGTGCCATATAGCCAGGCCGGTTGGCGTGTCAAATTTTGCGGCGGCTCCGCTCCCGTTGGCAAAACCGCGGACGGCTCCGGCCAGGGTCGAAACCTTGCCGTTCTCGATTACGCGAATGCGATCATTGTAGGTGTCGGCGACAAATATCTTGCCATCGCCATCGCCAGCGATCGCGATCCCGATCGGTGCGTCGAATAACGCAGCCGCCGCATCGCCATCGGCGAATCCCGGGCGGCCGTCGACGCCGGCCATAGTGGTGATCTCGCCCCTCGCATTTATCGACTTGATCGTATGGGAACCCGAATCGGCAACGATCAAATTACCGGCTTTATCAAACGCAATTCCGGACGGAGTGGCGAGGCCGCCAGTAAAGATGGTCGGTGTGCCGGCTTTGAGACGCCAAATACAGCCTTTTTGGCCATCGGAAACATACAACTCACTGCCTTTGACCGCGACGCCGAACGGCTCGCCAAATTCAAGATTCGTGCCCGCTTCCGTTGAGGCGAATTTGTAAGGCTGCCGATCCGGCAACGGCCTGTAAAACCACAGGACCGCAACCAGGCAAACAAGCAGAAATACACTCGCCGCGACCGCGAATATTGAGTTTCTAATTGTGAGTTGTTTTCTTGTCCGGGGCGGGTTCATTCGTTGGTACGTACACCTTGTTCTGTTACTATATCGACAGACGATTTAATTTAGAAATCGAGGGGGAATATTATGCTTTCTTTACAGGAACTTCTTGGCCAGGAACAGGGAACTCAGGCGGTCGACCAGATCAGCCAAAATGTCGGGGCGGACAACTCGCTGGTAAATTCGGCGATCTCGATGGCGTTGCCGGCCCTGATCAACGGCCTTGCCAATAATGCCGCGACGCCGGAGGGGGCCGAGAGCCTCAACAACACTCTCGAACAGCATCATGACGGCAGTATACTCGATAATATCGGCGGCCTCGCCGGGATGATATTCGGCGACGGTCAGCAGGCTCCGGCCTCGCCCGCCGCGGATGCCGGCGGCATTCTTGGCCACATTCTCGGCGACGGTCAAGGCCAGGTTGCTCAGGAAGTCAGCCAGAAATCGGGCCTTGGGATGGGACAGGTCGCTCAGATACTGATGTTCCTCGCTCCGATCGTGATGGGATATTTGGGCAAGCAAAAACAGGAGCAGGGCGTCGGTGCGGACGGCATCGGCGGATTGCTTGGCGGATTGCTCGGCGGCGGACAGGCTCAGGCTCAATCCGCGTCAACCGGCAACGCCGTGCTCGACATGGCTTCAAATGCCCTCGATCGCGACCACGATGGCAGCGCGATCGATGATATCGCTTCGATGGCGTTCAAATACCTCAGCAGTAAATAGAAATATATGTCAATTAAACGGCGTCCGATCTTTCCGGCGTCGTTTGTTTCGTTCCCCTTCAGACAAACTGCATCTAACCACTGGTTTGAAACACAAGCGGGTTTTTTCTCGTAACATCTCAACTCGGAAGTATCAATAAAACAGAGGAAAATATGATTCGTAAACTTTTCATGCGCCGCGTTTTTGCCGGTGCGATATTCGCCATATTGGGCCTTAGCTCATTCGCACAGGCACATCCGATGCCGCAGAGTGTCTTTGTTCAGCAGGACGAAAAGACAAAACTGCCGCCGGTCAATTGGATACGCAGCCGTTCGATCGACATTAAGCATCTCGACATCGCTCTGCGTTTTGACTGGGACCGGGAACAGGCGATTGGCACGACGGTTGTCGAGTTTTCGCCGTTTGCGGACGACACGGGCCATTTCATGCTCGATGCGGCGTTGATGACGATAGATTCCGTCAGCCTGGCTGGCGGGGGAGCGTTGAAGTTTAGCTACGACGGCAAAAAGGAAAACGACAATCTGGATATTACGCTCGACCGCAAGTACAAAAGCGGCGAAGACATCAAGGTAAAGATCGATTACAAAACGAATTACGTCAACGTCGCGGACGAAAACTCGCCGATTGGAAACTTTGGCGGCGGGCTGCGGTTTATTAAACCGACCGCCGACAATCCTAATAAGCCGCGGCAGATATGGTCGCAGGGCGAAAGCGAGTTTAACCGCTACTGGTTCCCGTCGTACGATTCGCCCAATGATTTTCGGACGACGGATATCCGGGTCACGGTTGATAAACCGTTTTTCGTCGTCTCTAACGGCAAACTTGCCGATACAAAAGAGAATGCGGACGGCCCGCGAACATTTCACTGGGTGATGGACCAGCCCTACTCGAATTATCTTTCGTCTATCATCGTGTCCGAAACCGATCCGGTCGTTCAGGATTTTGACGGCATACCGGTTTACAACTACGGCTACGTGAACGAGAAAAAAGAGGTCGCGGCGACGGTCAAGAATCTACCGGCGACAATGAGATTCTTCTCCGAGGTGACGGGCGTGAAATATCCGTATCCTAAATATTCTCAGGCGTTTGTCGAGGATTTTGGCGGCGGGATGGAGAATATTTCGGCTACGACGCAGATCGAAGAGATGATCCACGACGACCGCGAATTGCTCGATGGCGACAGCGAATCGCTGCAATCGCACGAACTCGCGCACCAATGGTTTGGCGATTATGTGACGTGCCGCGACTGGGGGCAGATCTGGCTCAACGAGAGCTTTGCGACCTACATGCAGGCGATGTGGGACGAGAAACTTAAGGGCCACGAGGAGTTTTTATACTCCGATATCCGCAAAAATCACGACGACGTTCTCCGCTCTTGGAATCAAGGCCAGCGGCGCCCGATAGTCACGAAATACTATGCGAATAAAGACGCGATGTTCGACAATTATGCATACCCGGGCGGCGGCTCGGTGCTGCACATGCTCCGCAATCAATTGGGCGACAAGCTGTTCTCAGCATCGCTCAAAAATTATCTGACGGCGAACGCCCACCAGCCTGTTTCGACCGAGGATCTGCGGATCGCGGTCGAGGAAACGACGGGCCAATCGATGGATTGGTTCTTTGACGAATGGCTGTACAAGATGGGACATCCCGTCTTTGAGGTGACGCAGAGCTACGATGACGCGTCGAAAAAACTCACGCTGAACGTCAAGCAGACGCAGAAGATCGATGTCAATAACGAATACCCACAGAACGAGTTTTTCCAGAGTTACGTCGATGTCGAGATCGATAACCGCATCGAAAAAGTTTGGCTTGGGGCCCAGGCGGAGAATGTATTTACCTTTGATGCGGCGGCAAAGCCAAAACTCGTAAGCTGGGATTACGAGAGCACGCTGCTCAAGGAGATGAAGTTTGACAAATCGACCGAGGATCTGCTGTATCAGATGGCCAGCGACAAAGATGTGATCGGCCGCCGCTGGGCGATGGGCGAGCTCCAGGCCAAGGTCAAGGCCGGGTCGGATAAGGACCGGATCGTCGCGGCGTTAATAACGTCTGCCGAAAAAGACCCGTTCTTCCGCATCCGCCGCGCGGCAGTGACTGTTCTTGCGGATATTTACTCGCCCGATCTGCCACAGGGACAGACACCGCCCCCGGCACAGCTGCCCGCCAATGTCGAGCAGTCAATGCTGCGGCTCACCAAGGATCGGCAGCCGCTGGTCCAGGCGGAGGCCATCCAGCTTCTGGGCGAAACCCGGGATGCCAAACACGCGGCTGTTTATCTGCCCTTTCTCGATGACCGCAGTTATGGCGTTATCGATGCCGCGGCCGAGGCTCTCGGACGGACCAAAGACGCCAGGGCGTTTGATGCCCTGGTCAAATTAACCAACAGGGCGTCATGGCACGGCCGCATTCAAAACGCGGGCCTTCACGGGCTTGATGAGCTGGGCGACAAGCGTGGCTTTGACATCGCGTATAAGATCGCGAGCGACAAGATGCAGCGTTACACGTTAAGAACGGCTGCACTTGGGCTGATCGCATCGATGGGAAAAGGCGACACCCGGGCGTATCCGCTATTGTTCGAGAGATTTAAGGCCGCGTATGACGCCCGCGACCAACGCGGTATCTCCCGCAGCATTCGGGCCATAATCCGTGTTGCCGACCCAAGGGGCCAAGAGGTTTTCGACATGCTCAAGGCACGATACAAGAGCGACGCGGATGTATTAAAGACGGTCACGCAATCTGAAATGCAGTTTAAAGCGGCGGTCAAACCTTAAGCAAGAGCGTCATGTTGTCATGAAGCGGGCCGCGTGGCGCGCTTTTTTACATTTGACTCGTGCGGCGGAACTGCCTAAAATCGGCAAATCGCCATTGGAGATTTTGAAATATGTTTACCATTCCCGATCTTCTAAAAGAAAAGATCGCCATCGTCGCGGTGGCAATTGCGGCGGTTTTCTTGCTGCAAATTAGCGTCGATCACATTTTTGCGCAGGACAAACCGATCACCCGCCAGGAAACCCTTCGCGGGACGATTACCCCGGAACGCGAATGGTGGGATGTGATGCATTACGACCTGTCGGTGCAGTTTATACCGACGACGAGGTCCATCAAGGGTTCTAACGTTATTACATTCAAAACTCTCAGGCCCGGCAGCAAAATGCAGATCGATCTACAGATGCCGCTTGCTATTTCAAAGGTGCTCCACGGAAACACGGAGCTGAAATTTGAACGCGAAGGCAATGTTTACTGGGTATATTTTGAAAAGGAGCTGCCACAGGGCGTGGAGGACAAGATAGAGATATCATACGGCGGCCGGCCGACGGAGGCCAAGAACCCGCCGTGGGACGGGGGAGTTACCTGGGGCCGCGATGATCTGGGTGATTGGTACATCAATACGACCTGCGAGGGGATCGGAGCAAGCATCTGGTGGCCCAATAAGGATATCGGCTATGACGAGCCGGACCACGGAATGAAGATCAACATTACCGTGCCCGACAACCTGGTCGACGTTTCCAATGGCCGGCTGAAAGGCGTCGATCACGATGAACAGGCAAAGACAAAGACGTATCATTGGGAGGTCACAAATCCCATCAACAACTACGGCGTCAACGCAAACATCGGCAATTATGTAAATTGGTCCGAAAAGTACGAGGGCCTTGGGGGAACGCTGGATATCAACTACTGGGTGCTTCCGCATCAGAAGGAAGCCGCGATGAAGACGTTTCAGGAAGTGCCGAGGATGCTGAAAGCCTTTGAATACTGGTTCGGAAAATATCCGTGGTACGAAGACGGTTACAAACTAGTTTCCGTCGCCTATCCGGGAATGGAGCACCAAAGCTCCGTGACCTACGGAAATTACTATAGGAACGGTTATCGCGAGCGCGATACCAGCGGTACGGGCGTCGGCATGAAATTCGACTTTATTATTGTTCACGAATCGGCCCACGAGTGGTTTGGGAACAATATCTCGATGCGCGATGCAGCGGATATGTGGATCCACGAGAGTTTCGCAAACTACTCGGAGTACCTTTTTTCCGAGTATTACTGGGGCAAGCAGGCTGGTTCCGATTACGCGGTCGGCAACCGGCGCGGCATCAGGAATGACCGCCCGATCATCGGCACCTATGGAGCGAACCGAGAAGGTTCGGGCGATATGTACAACAAAGGCGGCAACATGCTCCATACTATCCGCCAACTTGTTAATGACGACGAAAAATGGCGCGGCATATTGAACGGGTTGAGCAAGGAATTTTGGCATCAAACCGTTAAGACGGAACAGGTTGAGTCGTATATGACTCGTCAATCTGGCATTGATTTGAGTAAGGTCTTTGACCAGTATTTACGGACGACAAAGGTCCCGATGCTTAAGTATTCGATTAAAGGAAATGAGGTCACATTCTGGTATGAGAACGTCGTCGACGGTTTCAATATGCCGCTCGAGGTAGCGGTCAACGGACGTAACGAAACGATCAGGCCGACGGCGTCGCCGAACACACGGATGTTCCAAGACCCGGTAAAGACATTCGTTGTCGATCGCAACTTCTATCTCGAATCAAAAGAGGCGAAGTAGCCGACAGCGGAAAGCGGAGGGTTGACTTGCGGCGACGCTGCCGATAAACTTCTTATACGTGGTGAGTTATTGCAACTTGCGGCCACGTAAAATAAACGCTAAACAGCAAAGAGTTTAACCAGGATTTGAACGAAACTCTGTGCTTGTTTGGCACAGGGTTTTTTTTGAAGATGAAACCACAGATGCACACAGATAAACACAGATGCTCGCGTTTTCTTATCTGAGTTCATCTGCGTTTATCTGTGGTTTCGGTTTTTTTCGGTTTATGGAATTTCTCGATCTGTTAAAAGATAAGGTCATCGTCTTTGACGGTGCAATGGGGACGTATCTACAGTCGTTAAATCTTTCGATCGAAGACTGGGGCGGGCCGAATTTTGAGAATTGCTCCGAAAATCTTTTATACACGCGGCCCGATGCTATCGAGACGGTTCACACGGCGTTTCTGGATGTCGGCTGCGATGTGATCGAAACCAACAGCTTTGGGGGCAGCGAGGTTGTGTTGACCGAGTTTGGCATTGTCGAAAAGACATATGACGTAAATCTGAAGGCTGCCGCGTTAGCCAAGCGCATTGCAAGCGATTATTCGACCCCCGACAAACCGCGATTCGTCGCCGGTTCGATCGGGCCGGGGACCAAGCTGCCCACTCTCGGCCATATCACATATCGCGAACTGACCGACGCCTATCGCGAACAGGTTCGCGGGCTTTACGACGGCGGCGTGGACATGATGATCGTCGAGACGTGTCAGGACCTGCTCCAGACTAAAGCCGCGTTAGCCGCGATCTTTGAATTTTTTGAGAAGCAAAAGGTGCGGATTCCGGTGATTGCGCAGGTGACGATCGAGATATTCGGCACGATGCTCAACGGCACCGAGATCGGTGCGGCGTTGACGGCTCTCGAGCCGTTTCCGATCGATGTGATTGGCATGAACTGCGGCACTGGGCCAAAGCACATGGCCGACAGCTTTCGTTACCTCTGCGAAAATTCGCCTCTTCCGGTTTCGGTACTGCCGAACGCCGGGCTGCCTGAGGTCAAGGACGGCCAACAGCATTATGACGAGACGCCGGAGAGCTTTGCGGCACAGGTCGAGCATTTTGCAAAGGATTTTGGGGCAAATATCGTTGGCGGCTGCTGCGGTACCTCGCCTGAGCATCTGCGTCAGGTGATCGAGCGTGTCGGCGGCATGTCGCCCAAGGAGCGAAACGCAAAGCTGATTCCGTCCGCTTCGTCGATCTATTTTCAACAGCCTTACACGCAGGATGCGTCATTCCTGATCGTCGGCGAACGTGTCAACGCTTCGGGCTCGAAGAAGATGCGTGATCTGCTCGATGCCGAGGATTGGGACGGGCTGGTCAATCTTGCCAAATCGCAGGAGAAAGAGGGTGCTCATATCCTCGATGTTAACGTCGATTTCGTCGGCCGCGACGGGGTTGCCGACATGCACGAGCTGGCATCACGTCTGGCGACGAGCGTCAAGATCCCGCTGATGTTCGATTCGACCGAGTGGGAAAAGATGGAGGCGGGCCTCGAACATGCGGGCGGCAAATCTCTATTAAATTCAACAAATTACGAGGACGGCGAACCGCGTTTTCTTAAAGTTCTAGACATCGCCAGGCGCTACGGGGCCGGGATCGTCGTCGGTCTGATCGACGAAGACGGCATGGCCCGGCTGGCGACAGACAAGGTGCGGATTGCCCACCGGGCTTACAAACAGGCGGTCGAAAACGGCATTCCGGGACACGATATTTTCTTTGACCCGCTCGCATTGCCGATCTCGACGGGCATCGAGGAAGACCGCAAAAATGCTGACGAGACGGTCAAGGCGATCCGGCAAATAAGAGAGGAATTGCCGGAAGCGAACATGATCCTGGGCATTTCGAACGTATCATTCGGTCTCAACCCGGCGGCTCGCGTGGTGCTCAATTCCGTCTTTCTGCATGATTGTGTCGAGGCGGGGATGAACTCGGCAATCGTCAATGCCTCGAAAATCTTGCCGCTGATGCGTTTTAACGAACATGAGATCGAGGTCGCACGCGACCTGATCTACGACCGGCGAAAGTTTGACGGAGATGTTTGCACATATGATCCGCTGGGCGAATTTACGACAATGTTTATGGGCAAATCGGCCCAGTCGATCAAGCCCGACATTTCTAATCTGCCGATCGAGGAGAAACTCAAGCATCACATCATCGACGGTGAACGCATCGGCCTTGAGGATTCCCTAAAGGTGGCGCTGGAGAAATATCCGCCGCTTGAGATCATTAACGACATCTTGCTCGACGGCATGAAAACGGTTGGCGATCTTTTCGGTTCGGGACAGATGCAGCTTCCTTTTGTGCTGCAATCAGCCGAGTCGATGAAGGCCGCGGTGCGGTTCCTCGAACCGTTTATGGACAAGGTCGAGGGATCGAACAAGGGCGTGCTTGTGCTCGCGACCGTAAAGGGCGACGTTCACGATATCGGCAAAAATCTGGTCGATATTATCCTCACCAACAACGGCTACAAGGTCGTAAATCTCGGCATCAAACAGCCCATCGACGATATCTTACGCTCCTGGGAAGAAACGGGCGGCGACGCCATCGGCATGAGCGGCCTGCTTGTAAAATCGACGCTCGTCATGCGCGATAACCTCGAATTAATGAATGAACGGGGTATCAATGTGCCGGTCATTCTCGGCGGTGCGGCGTTGAACCGCCGTTATGTAGACGCCGATCTTGTGCCGCTTTATAAGGGCAAGCTTTACTACGCACGCGATGCGTTTGACGGACTGCATGCGATGGACGAGTTGACGAGTGCGGAAGGCGGAGTGCGGAGTGCGGAGTTGTCCACGGCAGCGGGAGCGAACGGGGCAAATGGCTCCCCTCCTTACGCGAGGAGCGAGGTGGCACCCGCTTCGGGTGACGGGGTGGTTCTCTCAGACGCAGCGATCGAGACTGTCACAGATGCTGAAGACCTAGTTGGCGAAGACGCTAAGCTCGGCAAAGCGGCGGCTCGTGTTTCGACACGCTCTGCGGGTGACACGACGCACATTACAAGGTCTGAAATAGCACCCGATGTTGTAAGACCGACGGCCCCTTTCTACGGCTCAAAGGTTGTTGAGATCAAGGACCTGACTAAGGTTTTCGACTTTATCAATGAGACAGCTTTGTTCAAGGGCCAGTGGCAATACAAGCAAGGCCGCACGTCTAAAGAGGAATACGACGCGATCCTGCACGAGACTGTTTATCCAAAATTTGCCGAGGACAAAGCTAAGGCGATTCGCCAAAAACTGCTTGAGGCCAAGCTCGTTTACGGTTATTTTCCATGCCGGTCGAGCGGCAACGACCTTGTCATTTACCAGGACGACGAACAAACCGAGCGGATGCGGTTTACGTTCCCGCGGCAGCCGATAGATCAACGCGGCGGTAAGAATCTGTGTTTAGCGGATTATTTTGCGTCCGTCATTGGGTCAGAACCGGGAGCGGTAGCAACCGGATTCCTTAATCTTGACACCGAAAAGAATCCGGTCGCTACCGCTCCCGGTTCTGACAAGATTGATATGGTTGCGTTTCAACTCGTCACGATGGGCCGCAAGGCAAGCGAGCATTCGACCAAACTTTTTGCGTCGGATAATTACACGGATTACCTGCTTTTCCACGGCCTCTCGGTCGAATCAGCCGAGGCCCTCGCCGAGATGTGGCATAAACGGATACGCGAGGAACTTGGCATAGCCGGCGGCGACGCACCTGAGTTAGCCAAGTTGTTTCATCAGGGTTATCAGGGATCACGTTACAGTTTTGGCTATCCGGCGTGTCCTAATATTGAGGATCAGACCAAGTTGTTCGAACTTCTGGATCCGAGCCGCATCGGCGTCGAGCTTACAGATGAATTCATGCTCGACCCCGAGCAATCGACGTCTGCGATAATTGTGCCTCACCCGGATGCTAAGTATTTCAATATTGAATAAATTGTCTTAGAATAAAACAATGCCTGAGCATCAATACATAACCGACGCCAACGGACAGCGGACGGCGGTAATACTGTCGATGGAGGAGTATGAAGAATTGCTCGCTGACACGCGTCCGGGTGAAACTGACAGCGAGGAAGAAGAAGATACTCTCCTTGCCCGATTAATGGAGCTTAGCGAGGATAGCCCGGAGGTGTCCAGGGAAGAGGTATTCGCGGCTTTGAGGCGGGAGTCTTGAAGGTCAAGTATTGCAAAGACTTCCTGGATGAGGTTCGAGCCGAGCGGCAGATGAAAACCCGTGCTCGGATCGAGCAGGTCCTTTTGCAAGTGGAGTCGGCCAAAAGCCTGTCCACAATTCCAAATATCAAAAAAATACAGGGTTACGAATCATACTTTCGCATTCGAGTTGGCGATTATCGGATCGGTTTCCGGCTGGATGGTGACACGGTATCTTCATGCGTTGCCGTACCCGGGGGGATATATATCGGCTTTTTCCATAGTTTGTGTCGGACCTAATTACTCAAGAATCAGGCGAGGAGATCGTATCTCGCAGCAGTTATCCACTCGTACCTAGTCGCGCGGAGATTGCTGTGCTTAGCTCGACCGAACGTATCGGATTTCGCCTGACGCACCGGATGAATCTTGGGACGTGGAAACGTCTGATGACCTTCTTTCAGCGTCACATAGGTTC
>JAYVDQ010000240.1:0-2712 GCA_043749325.1 Chloracidobacterium sp.
ACTCGGGCGATGACCTCATGTGAAACTTCTAACGACGCTGTAGGTAAAATTGCGAGAAATTCGTCACTCATTGAACGGGCAAAGAAATCCATTTGCCGCAGATTGTCCTTGACGATCTGCGCGACAAAATTCAAGATCCGGTCGCCCGCAGCGTGGCCGAACCTTCGGTTGAGACGGTCGAATTCTTTTATGTCAATCGTTAAGATCGTCAATGGCCGCTCGTCGCGTTTGCGCAATGCCTCCGCGATCTGATTTTCGAGCACGACGTAGAATGCCCGCTCATTCGGCAAGTCGGTGGTCACGTCCGTCAATGCATTAGTCTGGCTCCGCTCAAGTGCGATCGAACTAAGCATCAATGGGGCGACCCTTGTGCCGATTGCTTCGAAAGTCGAAGGTTCCTCGTTTGCCGGCTCGTAACCATGGTCGAAGTAAAGCTGGAAAATGCCGAAAACCTCGAGGCCATGCATCAGCGGGATCGCGACGCTCGGCAATGCAGTTTCGCCAGCCGACAACGGTTCGTGGCCGATCTCGACGTTCCGGCTCAAAAAGCTACGGCCGGCAAGGGAGTCATCAAAGCCAGTCACCGACCCTTTTCGAGCTTCCATCCCTCGTCCGTCGACTTCTGTTACCGTGAGGTGAGTTCGTGTTTGATCCAGCAACACCAGCTCAATAGTCTTAAACGGCACCACTCTTTTTATCCGGCTGGCGATCAGGCGAAATGTGTCTGCGGCTCTCAATGCTCCCGCAAAAAACTCGTTCGCCTCATCAAGTGCGACAAGCTGTCTATCAGTATCGTCATTCGGAGCATCCTTCGCTGGAGATGTCACACGGTCCGTCCGCATCCTTCTCTGCCGAAAATAAAACAACACACAGACAACAAGAAACGATGCAATGATCGCCGAAAAACCGCGCGTTTTCCCTCCGACCTCCACGCTCGAATTCGCCAAAAGAAATGTAGCCACGATCGCGATCAGCGATGCCGCAACGATCAGACTCGGATAGGTCGAAGGCCTCCGGCCGCTCTTTGGCCTAGACTCGCTTTCATCGGAAATTTTCATAGGCGGGTGATATCTTGGGATTTGGGATCAGGAAGCGGGAAAATATCCCCAAAATTGAGAATAACTTTTTGTGCAAAATGAAGTCAAGATTTTATTTCAACCTCAACAAACATCGGCATTCCGGCAAACCCGCAGCGGTGCCGAAAAGTTGGCGAAAAAAAATATTCAAAAATCGTCATTTTTTGTTGATTTTTAGTTGACTATTGCCTCTGAGCTGACTATATTGACGTTTGCCTTGAATAAGAAAGAGTTCATGGCAAACCGGCTGTGTTTGATCAGCCCAACCCCTGGAAACAGGAAATTTATACTTTGAGAAAGATAGGAGTCTTTAAATAAAATGAAAAACGTAATTGTACTTTCAACTGTTCTTGGATTGAGCGCACTCGGCATGGCCTGTGGCGATTCTGGTACCAATGTTAACGTAAATGCCAAACCGGCCAATGTAGCCGTCTCGACCCCTGCACCGGTCTCGACACCGATTTCGGTTTCGACGCCTGTGGCTAATGCTCCGGCAAATGCTAACAAACCGGCTGCTAACGCTCCGGCATCGAACATGAAGCCGGCTAATGCACCGGTAGCGTCACCGACCAAGAAACCATAACAGTTTCGAACTTTGGGTTTGAACCGAGGAGCACTTTATCGAAAGATAAAGTGCTCTCTTTTTGCGCCGGGCGGGGACGTTACTGCGGAAATATCTTGTCGTAAATTGACTTTTTTTCATTTTGGGGGTTGACTAACTGGCAATTCATGACTATATTGACCAATGTTCCGAAAATTAGAAAGACTTGGGACAAGGACTGTGCTTGCACGGTCTTCGGTAAATAAATTAGATCTAATCTTTGAAGAAGACAGGAGAATCTTTAGTATGAAAAAAGTAATCGCACTTTCAGCAGTTCTTGTTATGGGTGCTTTGGGAATGGCTTGCGGAGACGCAGCCTCGAATAATACGGCAAACGCCAATAAAGCAGCCGTTAATGCTATGAATTCGGCGGCTAATGCGGCTAATTCGGCAGCAAATGCAATGGCTAACGCAGCTAACGCAATGGCAAACACCGCTAATTCGATGGCAAACGCAGCGAACGCGATGGCCAATAAACCGGCTAACGCTGCTCCCGCAGCAAACGCTAACGTCAAAAAGCCGTAGTTAAGACCTCTAGGTTATTTACTAAAAGCGCGTTCGTTCTAGACGGACGCGCTTTTTCGTTTTAACCTCCAACTTTAGTTGGCAGGCTTGCAGCCACAAGGCCAAATAAAGTTGGAACTCAAAACTCAAGTTCATCTATCGTCGTCACCGGACGCTGACAAACAAAACTCTCGCACACATAAGCAGTCGGCTTGCCATCAACGGTCCCCTTCCCATCCAATAGCGGAATTCCGCCAGCTTCGCCAGTCGACAAAACGACCATGGCATCGGGCAAATATCGGCCCAGAATGGCCCGTTCAAGTTCATTTCCTTCTGGCCCGATCACCACGATCTCCGTTGTCTTAGCGAGATAGAATTCAAGAGTTGAGAGTGCCCGCCCAAATCCCTGCGGATGCCTCCGGATCTGTGTGGCCGCCAACCGCAATACCGTAACGGCGAACCGTTCGTATTTTTCGTCCGCCGTCAGCTTGGCAAGTTTTAGCAGCACGTCGGCCGCGACCGAGTTTCCGG
>JAYVDQ010000241.1:0-8524 GCA_043749325.1 Chloracidobacterium sp.
GGTTTTCAGTTTAGTTGTCGCCATTTCATATTCCTCGCGGCTGACGGCGCCTATTTCAAGCAGCTTTGCTGTCCTCTCGTGATGTTTGTGATGTTCTTCGATTTCGGCGTTCGCGATCTTAAGCGCGGCCAGGGCCTGATCGAGTTCGGCATTACTTGCCGGGCTGATCTTAACAAGTCTCGCGGCCCGGTCGTAGTTTTGCCGTGCCGTCTGTGCTTCGGTCTGCAAAGCCAGATAGCGAGATTGCGATGCCGCAAGCTCGTCGCTGAATATGACCGCAAGCGATTGACCTTTGCCCACGTTTTGACCGAGTTCGCCGCTTACGATTCGCAACACACCGCCCAGCAACGAAATTACCGGGGTTTCATTGTACGAATTCGGCTGAACAACGCCCGTTGCCGCTACCGACATTGCCTCAGTGGACAGAGTCTCGCCTACCGTCTCGATCTTGAGGCCAATCTTATCAACTTGATCGGGCTGGATAGTGATAGTCTGCTCGCCTGTCACGTCACCGGATTGCCCCGCAGTATTGTCACCAAACGAAACATTTCGCGGCGCCTGGACTATCTGGCCGGTTTCTCGGCCACGCAGAAACCAAAAGCCCAACGCGCCGATAACCAAAACGCCTACGACCACTAATGCGATATAAAGCGGTTTATGATTAGGAGTTTCTTCGGCAACGATATCGTCGTTATTTTCTTCATTCATTTCTTTAGCTCCGGTGAATTGGTAGCCCGCAGTACATCAATATTTGCGTTGTATGTTTCAAGTTCCGCGTCGATCAATTCATTCTCAACATCAAGAAAGCGGCGTTCCTCCGCAATGTATTCAAGCAAACTTCTTGCTCCGAGCCCGTATGTTTGCCAAATGACTTGTAAGTTAGCATTCGCCTGATCGCGAACACCGTTTTGAAAGATAGACAGGACGCGCGCCGCCCGGTTGTATCTCGCAAAAGCTGTCGCAACTTCACGGCGAATCGTTAATTCACCAAATTCGACACGCCGTTTTGCCGCTTCCTGTTCAAAAATCGCTGCCTCGACCGCTCCCTGATTACGGTTTCGGACAGGCAAGTTGATCTCGACACCAAAGGTGAAAAAGTGAAAGACATCTTGAATAGGCCGTAAAACGCCGTGATCGTCATAGCCGCTCAACGGAAAGCTCGAATTCATCCGCTGATATCCGCTCTTGAAACCCGCATCGATTCGGCCCTCAGACTTTGCCTGTTCGATTTTGGCGGCGGCAAGCTGCTCGACGCTCCTTGCTCCCTGAAGATCGGGACGCTGACGCAAGGCATTGTTGGTTGAATCGGACAACGACGGCAGCGACCCGATCAAGTTTGTAAAATCACCCCGAAGCCGGAGCGGCTCCTCGGGCTTCATCCCGATCATATTTCGAAGCTCAAACATTGCGGTCTCTACCTTGCCTTCGGCGGTTTCGCGAATCGATTGCAGCCGGTTGACCTCGACTAGGAAGACGTTTTGCTCAAGCGGTGCGATCTTGCCTTCGGTAACTCTTGCCGCCACTAATTCGTAACCTTGTCTGGCCGCAGCGAGCGTCTTTTCGGTTACTTCAAGCTTTTTGATCGCCGAGAGAGCTTCTCCAAACTTTAGCCGAACATCCGCCGCAAGTAGTCGTTCCCGATTGGCAAGCTCGAATTCGCGTGCTTCCAATTCCTTTTGTGCAACCATGATCCTTGCTGATCTCCGTCCACCTAGTTCTAATGGCAGCATTATCTCAGCCATTTGATTGTTGTCGGCACCATTGATCTGTTTTGCTCCGCTTGCCGTAAGTTTAGGATTCGGTCTTAAAGAGGCTTGTTTCACCATCGCCCGCGATGCTTCGACGTCTTTGCGGAAGGCTTGCAATTCTCCGTTGTTTTCGAGCGAGAGAGCAACAACCTGATCAGCAGTCATTCCAGCCACTTGATCGAGATAACGGGCCGCACCATCGGCAGGCGATGTTGTCTGCGTAAAGACGTGCGTGACAACCGCCAGAGCGATCACCCAAATTATGTTTAAGCGCTTTATGGACATTCTGTTACCGAACGATCAATTTACCGCGCATCATATTCATCCCGCACGAAAAGCCGATTTCGCCCGTTCTCTTTGGCGTAAAACTGATGACAACGGGTGTGTTTAAAGGTAGTGATCGATTTATTCCATATTCCGAAATTACAATCTCCATAGCGCAAGTCGAATCCGTTTGCCTCAAGAATGTAATTCGAGTCGGGACACCCCGACGAAGATTGATGCTCGTTCGAGAATAGCCACTCTCTGTAATCAAAACCTTTGCCGTTTGCATTTTTGCCTTTGCGGTTTTTGTATGCGTTTGAGCACTTGTCTTTACAATTGCTAGTACCAGGAGACAGAACAACAGTAGGCCGACGGTCTTTGTAATGTTATTTATTTTGTTTTTCATAAGTTGTTTTCGTGAATCTGAGATTTTCTTATTTCTCTTTCTCGAAGCCAGTAAAAGATCACCGGCGTGATTATCAATACATGGAGCAAACTCGAAACCATTCCGCCCAGGACCGGAGCCGCGAGAGGCTTCATTACCTCGGAACCGGCACTCGTGCTCCACATGATCGGCAACAATCCGGCAACAACCGTCGTCACTGTCATAACCTTTGGACGCAAACGCAGTAAAGCACCGTCGATTACCGCTCTCATGAGTTCTTTTGAGGTTAATTGCCGTCCGAGATCGTCACGCTTATTTTTGACGGATTCATTCAAGTAGATAACCATCACGACCGCTGTTTGTACTGCGGTTCCAAACAGTGCGATGAATCCCACCCATACGGCGACCGAAAAGTTGTACCCGAGAAGCCAAACGAGATACACGCCGCCTGTCAAAGCGAATGGGACGGCCATTAAGACATGTGCCGCCTCAAGCGCCGAGTGATAGGTTAAATAAAGCAATCCGAAGATAACCAGCAAAACTATCGGAACAACGAATAACAGACGGCTTTTGGCACGCAGTTGATTTTCGTATTGCCCGCTCCAGGCGATGTAATAACCTGCTGGAAGTTCGATCTGTTGTGAGACTGCTTTTTTCGCCTCATCGACAAAACCGCCAAC
This sequence comes from Chloracidobacterium sp., assembly GCA_043749325.1. Lineage (GTDB taxonomy): Bacteria > Acidobacteriota > Blastocatellia > Pyrinomonadales > Pyrinomonadaceae > OLB17. The sequence goes on from JAYVDQ010000241.1 coordinate 3,078, forward strand.
GTCACGACCTCTAACATTCAACAACACAGTCCCGCGAAGCAATCCGTTCTCGCTCTGAATCATTGTCGCGCCTTCGACCTTGCGAACGTCGGCAACCTGCGACAGCGGGACCGTGCCGCCCTTTGCCATCGCGATAGGGATTTGGCCTAACGCTTCGGGAGTATCGCGAAACTGCGGAGCGTATCTCACACGGACCGGAAAACGGCGCCGTCCTTCGACCGTGACGGAGAGGTTTGTTTCGCCGATGCCTTTTTCGATCGTGTCCTGGATCACCGCAACGTCGATGCCGTATCGAGCCGCAGCCGGACGATTGATCTTAATGTCGATATAAGGCGAACCGCCGATCTGTTCGGGATAAACGTCCACCGCGCCGCGAACTTTTTTGACCGTTTCCGCAACCTGCCGCGAGACCGCCTCAAGCTGTTTCAGGTCATTACCAAAAATCTTGATACCAACCTGTGTTCTGATACCGGTCGAAAGCATTTCGATGCGGTTTATGATCGGCTGCGTCCAGATATTGGTAACTCCCGGCATACGCAGCTTTTCATCCATTTCAGTTATAAGAGTTTCGCGGGTCATTCCTGAGCGCCATTGGTCCGGGGGCCTGAGATGAATGATGGTCTCATTCATGTTCGTCGGAGCCGGATCGGTCGAGGTGTCGGCCCGACCGGCCTTGCCAACCGCCATTTCAACCTCGGAAAAACCTTTGAGCATTTCGTCCTGTTTGCTCATTATCCTATTCGCCTCGTCGATCGAGATCGCCGGATCGGTGACAGGCATGAACATCACGTCGCCCTCGTTCAGCGGCGGCATAAACTCACTGCCGATCCCAGTAGCCAAAATGATTGCACCAAGAAACAAAACGAGAGCGGCACATACGGCGAGAATGCGATGTTTGAGCGCAAAGACCAGTGTCGGCTCATAGAGTCGGCGCAGAAAACGCATTACCGGATTGGCTTGTTCGGAATGTATTTTGCCGCCGATGAGAAATGTACAAAGCACGGGTACGAGGGTCACAGCGAGGATCGTGGCTCCGGCCATCGCGAATGTCTTTGTAAAGGCAAGCGGGTGAAAGAGCTTTCCTTCCTGTCCTATCAACGCAAAGACCGGAATAAAGGCGAGAATGATGATCGCCATCGAAAAGAAAACCGGACGACCAACGAGTTTGGTTGATTCGAGAACGATGTCCCAAACTGCTTTTCGATCCTTAGGGTCAACCTCTCGCAATTCCATAAACCGAAAGGCATTTTCGGTTACGACAATTCCGGCATCGACGAGGACGCCGATTGCAATTGCAATTCCCGAAAGAGACATCAGATTCGAGCTGATGCCCATGAAATACATAAAGAGGAATGACATCAAGACGGCTAGGGGAAGTGGGATCGTCACAATGAGAATCGAGCGGAAATGGGCGAGGAAAATTATGTGTGCCAGGGTGACAAGAATCAGTTCTTCTATCAATGAACGCTTTAGTGTGTCAGTCGCACGATTAATTAGCTGTGTGCGGTCGTAAAACGGGACGATGCGAACACCCGCAGGCAGTCCGGCTTGCAAAGCCTCGATCTTTTGCTTTATAGCATCGATAACTTCGAGTGTATTCACGCCATAACGCGCTATCACGACACCGCCGACTGCTTCGTGTCCGTTCTTATCAAGCGCTCCTGTACGAAAGGCATTGCCTAGTTTCACATCCGCAACGTTCTTGACATAGATCGGTGTCCCATTTGACGAGCCGATCATGATGTTTTCGACGTCTTCCATTGAGCCGATAAGGCCGATGCCGCGAACGACGGCCCATTGCCCGCCCTGTTCGACGACGTTGCCGCCGACATTGTTGTTCGATTTTTGTACAGCCTCTACGACGGTAGAGATCGGGATATTTACGCCCCGCAGCTTATTCGGGTCAATGTCGATCTGGTATTGCTGAACATAACCGCCAACTGATGCGACTTCGGCAACGCCCGGAACCGAATTAAGCTGGTAACGCACAAACCAGTCCTGAACGGTGCGCAGATCACGCAAATTCATCGAATCGGATTCGAGCGTGTACCAAAAGACCTGTCCGACACCGGTCGCATCGGGGCCGAGCGTCGGCGTTACACCTGCGGGCAATTGTTTTGTGACGAGATTTAGCCGCTCAAGTACCCGCGTCCGCGCCCAATAGAGGTCAACATTGTCCTCGAAGATAATATTTATCATCGAGAAGCTGAACGCCGAGTTTGCACGGATAACCCGTACGCCGGGAAGCCCTTGAAGATTTGTGACAAGCGGATATGTCACCTGATCTTCGACTTCCTGCGGCGAGCGTCCCGTCCAGTCAGTGAAAACGATCACCTGATTGTCTGAGAGGTCGGGAATCGCATCTATCGGCGTGCGAACAAGCGCCCAATATCCCGCCGCCGCCATGCCTAAATAAAACACGATGACGATACCGCGATTCTTTAACGACCACTCGATGAGTTTGTGGATCATACGGCTTTATTTCGCATTGATCGGTAGTGTAAACGCTCCTTTTCCGGCAGATCCTTCGTAGGTTATTTGAGCCTGCCACTCGCCAGCCATTTCGATCTCCACTTTGCCCTTGTAAACACCCGGTGTTCCAGTTGTCGTCAACGTAGCGGCATCATTCATTGCACCCATGCTTCCCATCGCCGCCATGTGGTTATTAAACCCAACCGCTCCAACATCAACGGGCTTGCCGGAAGCGTCAGCAAAGGTCAATGTGAATTCCTGCGAACCCTTTCTTAAAACGCCGTCCGCATTTGAGACGGTTGCCGTCAGATTGTTTCCCGCAGGCCCGGTTGCAATTGTTTTGCCGGACGGAGCGTTTGTCACGGTGTTTGAGCCAGAACCGCAGGCTGTAACGAAAACGATTACGCCGACGAACATTAATAAACCAACGAATAAAATAGTCTTTCTCATTTTGTAATCTCCTAAAAGTTAATTGGATGTCGAGCCTCGCGTATTCCAAAAGAAAGCGCACTAGGACTCGCAATGAAATAGTCGAACATGTGCAGTTCACCGAAAATGGGCGCACTACTCCGTCGAAACTAAATCAAGAACGAATTATGTTGGATGAATTTGGGTTGAAATCTTCGCGTAAGAGTCTTACGCAAATATTGAGGTGATGTTGAAAGCCCCGCCTTTGCGACTGGAAATAAACCCGCTATTTGATCGGCAATCGATTTTGAAATCGTCGCGTTTGAAGGAGAAAAATTAAAGGATATGCCTGACGGCGTTGGAGCCGCGTCAGAGCAGTTGACAACACAGCATAAACGGGCTGCATAGGCTTTAGGTGTTTTGGCCTTACTTTTCGCCTTATCGCAGCACTTCATCATTTTATCGTTCGGCGACGCAAGAGGTGTCCCCGATACAACCCCACCAGCGAGAGCCAAAAGCAAGAATAGCAGTGTTAGGCGCTTTGCCATCATTTTGACTATATTCCGCATGGTTCGAAAATGTCAATGAAAATCAATGACAGTCGTCGCACGTTTCGCCGCGAAGGGCTTCGATGCCTTCTTTGGCGATTATCGGAACCATTATTAATGCGGCGACGGGATCGGCCCACCACAGTCCGAATAAGGCATTCAGACCGAGACCGGCGAGCAAAATTGCTGAAAGATACACACAAATGTCCGTCTGTCGTGAATCGGCGTGCATCGCGTTGCTGTTCAATTTGGCGGCGACGTTTCGTTTTGCACGAGCGAGGAATGGCATGACAATGAGCGACAGAGCGGCGATAGCAATGCCCGGATAGGTTGTGTCGGGTGCCTCGCGGAACCACAGAGATTTGACCGCGTCGAACGAAACATACGCCGCGAGAGCAAGAAAGCTGATGCCGATGAGCCTGAGCGCCATCTTTTCCCGATGTTCACCGGAAACCAGACGCCAAAGAATGATCGCACCCGATGACACCTCAATGGCCGAATCAAAACCAAACCCGACAAGAGCGATACTTCCCGCGATTATTCCCGCGCCAATCGCAACAATGCCTTCGAGCGAATTCCAACCCATGGTCAGATATGCGAGCCTGCGGCCGCGACGGACCTGATCTGCCGAATTAACCTTTCTCGTGATCGTTACATTCATTTTAGTATCAATAGAAAATATCGAATCTAGCTGCGAGGCCAATACATGATGATAAAGACGCCGATCAGTGCCACGGTCCCGCCAATCAGATCGAATCTGTCGGGCGCTGTTTTATCGACACCCCAGCCCCAAAGCAACGATAGAACAATAAACACACCGCCGTAAGCCGCATAAACGCGACCGAAATTGGCAGGTTGAAGGGTCGGAACAATTCCGTAAAGCACAAGCAGAACGGCTCCAAGTGCGGCGTACCAAATACTGCGTCCTTCGCGAAGCCAAATCCATATAAGATAACCGCCGCCGATCTCACAAAGACCAGCCGCTACGAAAAATAGAATAGATTTGGCGATTTCCATAACGATTAAGGCGTACCAAGTAAATCAAACAGAGTTCTGAGCCCAATGAAAATATTCTATAAATGCGCTTCGTGGCAGGCAAAGTCGATTCGTTCGGTCTGCGCCGTTACGTGCGCAATCTTAAATTCGGCGTTGCAACAATTGTGGACTCGTTCGAGAACCTCGTCGTGTTCCGCGCCTTCGGCAAGCACTGCGTGGACGCTTAGCGCGTTTACGCCGGATGTCAAAGACCAGACGTGGAGATCGTGAACTCCGGCAACTCCTTCGGTTTTTGAAAGTGATTCGCGCAATTTTGTCATATTTACATCGGACGGGGTGCCTTCGAGAAGAACACCGACCGCATCTTTTAACAAAGCCCACGTTCGCGGAAAGATAAAAAGCCCGATTCCCGCCGAAATCAGCGGATCGGCATAATACCAGCCCGTGGTAAGCATTATCACGCCGGCAATGATGACACCGACCGACGTAAGCATATCGGAGAGGACCTCGAAATAGGCGCCTTTCATGTTGAGGCTTTCCTTTGAACCGGAGCGAAGAATAAATACACCGCCGATATTTATAACCAATCCAAACGCAGCGATCACGAGCATCGAGCCGCTTTGAACTTCCGGCGGATTGCGAAAGCGCTCGTAGGCTTCGTAAAGGATGAAGATCGATATGCCGATCAAAACGACGGCATTTGTCAACGCCGCTAAGATTTCGACGCGGTAGTAGCCGTAAGTCTTTTCGGGTGTGGCGGGACGTTCCGCAAACTTGATCGCGAGTAAGGCAAGCCCTAATCCCCCAACGTCTGTGAGCATATGCCCCGCATCCGCAAGCAACGCGAGACTGTTTGTCATTAGACCGCCGATAACCTCGGCAAGCATGTAAAGCGTCGTCAGGCCGAGGACGATCATCAACGGTCTTTTGTTTTTGCCTGACGCCGATATTTCGTGTGTATGTCCGTGTCCCATAGCTTTACCCTTCGGCGTTATTTACGCAATTCCTCATCGATCAATTCTC
>JAYVDQ010000242.1:0-9904 GCA_043749325.1 Chloracidobacterium sp.
TCCTCTTTTATTTGTCCTCGACTCCTAAATTACCGAAACAAATCGTCGAAATATTTGTTTCGCGGGAGAAAAGAATTTTCGCGTTGAAAATTCGTCAAATTTATCTAAAATCGCTCATCATTACCACATCCGAAGAATCATTACCGCGTGACAGAGCAAAACCCTTGCCGTCCCGCGCTACATCAAACCGGGAAATTTGACCCGATTCAAAGAAGGTCAACTGTTTCGGCGGGTTATTATCTATTGTTTGACTCCAAAGATTATGATTACGTTTTCGGGTATCTGTATAGACCAGGGCCTTTCCGTCAGGAGTCCAACGAAAGACTCTTGATTTGACATTTATGACTAACGGCAAATCTAGGATCTTTAATGGTTTTCCGCCTTCGATCGGGAAAATGGCAACTTTTTCCGGATCGCCGTAATCACAGGCGAAAACTTTACCGTCGGGCGAAACAACAGGTCGGTCAGTTAAGGTTTTGGTCAATTGAATCGGGTTTCCGCCATCCGCATTTATTTTCCAAACAGTCGTCAGGTTGTCTGAGTTAATTCGTTGATAAACTATCCATTTACCATCAGGCGTAATGCTCGCCTCATTTTCCTTATCCGAGGTTTCGGTCAATTGAACTGGATTACCGCCATCTATATCCATTCGCCAGATTTCATTATTGCCGGTTCGGGTTGAGGTAAAGACAATATATCGCCCATCCGGAGAAACCACAGGTGAGAAATTTAAGCCTTGATCAAACGTTAATTGCCGATTGCCGCTTCCGTCGGCATTGACTATCCAAAGGTCGTTAGTGCGGGTAGTTATGACGGCGTAAACAATTCTGCCGTCGGGAGCCCAAGCCATGCCTGATGTTCCCTCGTCTCTGCCGTCTTCATCCGTGATTTTTTTGGTAGATTCCGCTTTCTCATCGCGCGAAGTCCAGATGTTAAAAAGCCGCTCGCGCTTAATGGCAAGCAGCGATTTATTATCCGCCGTCAGACTTAAATCGAGATAAGTGCTGAAATCGTTGGTGACGCGACGAGGCTCGCCGCCCGGATATGAAACCGACCACACCTGCGAAAATTTTGTTTCCGGATCGCGTCCGGCGAGAATAATTCCGCTTCCGTCCGCGAGCCATGCTAGACCATTGATATTAAGCCAGCTCAAAGTTGAAAAACGCTTTTCCGCGCCATCGTCGACTGAAACTTCCACCAAATAATATTCGGACTTAGCCGATGAATAGACGGAGCTCATGATCGTCTTGCCATCAGGACTCCACGATACCAGAATCGGAGTTTCCCGCTCAGCATAAGTTGCCTGGACCCGTTGTGAACCACCTTTACTATCCGCCAGTATCAAAGATTTTGCAGCGCGGACAAACGCCATCATTTTGCCATCAGGTGAAAAGGTTACTTTTCCGCCAACGTCGCCGGCTATCTTTCGGGGATTGCCGCCGAGCACAGGAATCTCAAAGAGGTTTCCTTCGGCATTATTTTCGGAAACGGTGTAATAAATATAGTTTCCGTCCGGCGTAAAGGTCAATCCACGATATTCAACCTCGGCCGGCTGCACCAATTGAACAACCGACGATGTTGCAACCTGACGAACCATCAGGACTTGTTTCCCCTCGTCCCGCAGCGCATAGACAATATATTTTCCATCGGGCGAAACCGAAACTATGTTTGTCGCGGTCCCGTCAAATGTCTGCTTTGTGAGCCGCATCGTCTGAAAGGCATTCGACGTGCTGGCCGATGATCTCAATTTTGACAACCCGAAGATGCCGCCCGCAACCAATGCGGCAAATATTGCGATACTCAGAAACATAAACGTCGGCCGCGCCCTGACCTCGCTCACGGCTTCACTGATAAACGAGCTGATGCTCCCCGAATAAAGGCCCACCCGGCCGGCGGTCACGGCGGCAAACTTAGCGTCAGTGACCCTTTCCTCGTCTAGATCACCTATAACACGCAAACTCGGAGGTTCAGATCTTTCCCCAAATTCGAGAGCACGTCGAAAATATTTTAGATCTTCAAGCAGTTCGCCGGCGGTCTGGTATCGGGCGTTTGGATTTTTCCGCAGGGTTTTACGCACGATGCGTTCTAATTCCGCCGGGATGTCGGAAACAAATTCTGCCAGATGCGGCGTTTCGGTCTTTAGGATGGCGGCGATGATGTCGCTGGTTGTCTCGCCCGGAAAAGGCAGTTTGCCGGTAAGCATCTGAAAAAGCACGACGCCAAAACTCCATATATCGCTGCGGGCATCGACGTCTTTTCCGCGTGTTTGTTCGGGAGACATATAGGCGGCCGTGCCCATGATCATTCCCGCCTGTGTATTTAGCAATTCGCGGGTTTGCGCCTCAAAATCGGCCTCGGACCTGTTCTTGTCGGTCAGCTTTGCCAAACCGAAATCGAGCACTTTCACGATTCCGTCATCGCGGAGCATGATGTTGTCGGGCTTTATGTCACGATGAACAATGCCGACCGCGTGCGCCGCCTCAAGAGCGCCCGCGATCTGGATCGAAAAATCCATCTGCTGCATCAGCGAGAGATTTTTCATTTTGATGGCGTCATTCAGCGTGCGGCCTTTTACGAATTCAATGACGATGTAATGCATTCCGTCGCACTCATCGATTTCGTGAACGACGATTATGTTGGGATGGTTAAGCGCCGAAGCTGCCTTAGCTTCCTGAAAAAACCGTTTGAGGTTCGATTCGTCTGCATCAAATGTGGCGTTCAGTATCTTGATCGCAACCCGGCGTTCCAGTTTTCTGTCCTCGGCAAGATAGACCTCGCCCATTCCACCGGTTCCGACCTTTCGTATGATTTGGTAATGATTGAGAAAATCGCCTTTCTTCAATTCCAGGCTATCGGCAACAAACCTGTCGGCCACCTCGCCAACGGCCGGCGATTCCAGGAAATGATCGGAGCTCTCATAGAACGACAAGAGAGATTCGACCTCGCTCTGCAATCTCTCATCACCGCTGCAATGTTGGGTGATAAAATCGGCGCGCTTCTCCGGTTCCAGACGCAAAACGCCGGCAAATATTTCTTTTACTTGTCGCCAGTCTTCTTTCACAGCGATTTGCTCCGTTTTTGATAAATGCTAATTGGAAAAATAGTTTACGACGCTTTGACGAAAGCCGCCCGGTATCCGGTATCGGGCGGCTTGCGAACTATTAGTGTTTCGGTTCCAAAACGATTTGCCGAGCAAGGCGGTTACCCAAAACATCCCGGATCAGCAGACGGTCGCGATAGCCCTGCATTTGTTTGGCGTCGTCGCCGACGACCGTTTGAGCCAGATTGTCCGCCTTGCCTAGATTGGCCTCATACGTTGCCAGATCTTTGTATTCGGTCAATAGCAGCATGTTCCAGTCTGTCGTGCTGTGGGCCTCGGTTTGGATGACCATATACGAAATGATCTGCCCGTCTTTTTTCAGGGCCTCCTGTTGCTTTTTCCAATCGGTAGCAACGTAATTTTTGTATGCATTGTCCATTCCGGGCTTTATCGAGATAACGCCTACCACCCAAACCGAGCCATCGTGATAAGGGCGCTTGACCTGTGCAGACGTTACGACATTCAATGTCAGCATGAAGAGGAAGAGCGAAAAAACTAATATTAGATTACGTTTCATAATTGTCTCCGTTTTTTTTCAATGAGTGCAAAAGCTATGAGTTTCGTTTGGCCCCGCCGCACTCGCATCGAGCGTAGCCGCACAGGCAATCCGTTTACCTCTCGCCTTTTTCCGCTTCCGAGACTTCCTTTTTCGGAAAATTTCAGGCCTTCGGTTGAATCAAACTGCTTCTACTCATCTAACGCGTCAAATCTAAAAAAAACGTACAGATTTATTTTGTCAGTTCTCTATGGAGCCATGCCTTGGCCATCGCCCAATCGGTCGCGACGGTTGTCCGCGACAGCCTCATTGTTTCCGCGGTTTCCTCCAGAGTCAGGCCGCCGAAGTATCGTAATTCGACAATGCGGGCCTGCTGAGGGTCGTGCTCCGCCAGGCGGATCAATGCTTCGTCAAGCGCGATCAGATCGACACTCTGCCCGCTTTGAATAACGGTTGCGTCTTCATCAAATTGTAAAGTCTCGGCATTTCCGCCACGCTTTGCTCGATGTTTTGCCCGGGCGTGATCGACCAAAATTCGCCGCATAATATTTGCCGCGATGGCATAAAAATGCGCCCGGCTATTAAAACGCAAATCGTGCTGGTCGATTAATTTGATATACGCTTCGTGAATTAAAGCAGTGGTTTGCAGCGTGTGATTGGGACGTTCACGCCGCAAAAATCTGGCTGCCTGTCTATGAAGCTCGTCATAAACGAGCGGCATTAGATCTTCCAAAAACCGCTGATTCCCGTCGCTCCATTCGTGCAGCATTCGAGTAATCTCATGAGATTCACTCATATTCACATCTCGCTGTTAATAATGATTTAACGGGAGAATATATCGGGAATTTATGCAAGTCAAGACTATTCGACTCGAAATGAATATTGACTTTTCGGCTTTTGATAATGGAAATTTTATTCAAATCGTCCCTTCTCCAGATTCAGCCAGTTTAAAGCCGCTCCGTTGAACAGCATTTCCTTTATCAAATCGTCGTAGCCACAAGATTCGATAAGTCTTCCGGGCTCGGATTCGCCGAGAGGAAATGGATAATCGCTTCCCATGGCTACCTGTTCGGCTCCCACGAGGTTTATTAAATAATCCAGAACCCCGACCTCGTGAACCAGCGAATCGAAATACATCTTGCTCAAATACCTCCTCGGGTTGTGCAGATTATCCACTGCACATAGATCAGGACGCACCGTAAAGCCCTGTTCGATTCGGCCGATCGTGCCCGGAAACGACCCGCCGCCATGGGCAAAGCATATCCGCAAGTTGGGCAGCCGCTCCAGCACGCCGGAAAATATTAGCGAACAGATGGCACGCGAAACCTCGGCGGGCATTCCGACCAGCCACGGAAGCCAGTATTTCTGCATATCCCGCTCGCCCATCATGTCCCATGGATGAACAAAGACAGCCATCCCGAGCCGTTCGCACGCCGCAAAAAAATCAAAAAATTGCGGCTCGCCAAGATTGAGCTGGTTAATATTTGTACCAATTTGGACACCTGCGAGGCCTTGTCGTTTGCACCGTTCGAGTTCTTTTATGGCGAGATCGGTATCCTGCATCGGCACCGTTCCGAGACCAACAAATTTGAGAGGAAACTGGTTGACGATCCCCGCAATATGGTCATTCAAAAACCTCGTGATCTCCGCCCCGTCTCTAGGCTTTGCCCAGTAGCTGAACATCACTGGTACGGTCGACAGCACCTGAACCGTCACCCCTGCCGCATCGCACTCCTCGATGCGTTTTATCGGATCCCAACAATTCTCGTCAACATCGCGAAATGCCGTGCCGTCGTCACGCATCATACGGGCGCAGCAAGGTTCGTAATGGTCGAGCCCGATAAATCCGCCGTAGCCGAATTTATCCTTCCACTGTGGAATATCCTTGGGCAGGATATGTGTATGAATATCGATCTTTAGCACGGCAATATTGTGTCACGGCTTGACGCGGAGGCCAAACCGTTCGGCTGACGAAAAAAGCCCGGAAATACATAGCATTTCCGGGCAGTTCATTCAAACGATTAGGGACGCGGGTTATGGATCGATCCTGTCCGGATCGTCATCATCGTCGTCTCCAGGGGGCCGTCGACCGCCTCCGCCGCCAAATCCGCCTGCGGGTGGCTGGATATGCGGTATCTTGGCATCGTTCATCATCGTGTTTAGCGCCGCGAGATCTTCGGCGACCAATTTACGCACGTCCTCGGCCGCGGGCGGGATCCTCTTCGAAAGGATCTCGATCTGGGCCAGCTCGTAATCGGTCGGAGCATTTGAGGTACCCTCGATGGCACCCATTAACCGGGCGACGCGTTGACTGAGCGGCGTCGGCAGCTCAACCAGGGGAGGTCCGGCCGAACCGATCGGATTTGCATTTCCCGGCGGCGTTCCCCAATTTACGTATATTGCATCGATCTTTTTCAACAGATCATCGGCCGCCTTTTTGACGTTGTCCGGAATAGGCTGCGCACCTGGCCGTTTCCACGCATCGATGGCGGCACTCAGATTTGTCCGAAGGCCGATAATCTGGGTCGAAGCAGCCTGTGCCTGGGTTACCAGCGGCTGTAGCTTATTAAGAGCAGCTCGTTTTTTAGCACGATCCTCGGCCGAGAAATTGATACGCGGATCCTCAAGCACCTTGATCGTTTTGGATACTTCGGTCTCACCAATTTTGATCTTGACGGTATAGTCGCCCGGATCAACGCGGAAGCCCTGAGCACCAAAGCCGCCAAATCCTCCGCCGCCACCGCCGCCTGGTGTCCCCTCAGCTCCCGGAGCTGCGCCGGGCACCGCTGGCGGAGTTGCCGGCCGGGTCCGTAGATCCCAAACCCATCGATTGATGCCTTTGGTCGCGTTACACAGTGCACCACCGGCACCCCCTCCGCCAAATCCACCGCCTCCGCCTCCGCCGCCGGGACGTCCGGCACCAGCAGCCAAAGCCGCCAACGCTGCCGCTGCCTGTGGATTGGGCCGTGTGCAATTCTGGGTGCTGATCGTTTGCCCTTTGGAATCGAGGATTGTGATCGAAACGTTCTCCCGGTCGGCGAGATTGTCTTTCAGGTAAAAGTTGATGATTCCGCCGGCCGGTGGATTTTGACCGTAGAACACCTTATCCGACGTCACATCCTTGTTGCCCCACGTGCGATACATGACAGCCGGCCGCGGATCGAACAAGAATAATTTGCTGTCGAGCACGCTCTGATTCATTTGCATCAACGGCGTGATGTCGTCCATCACCCAGATCGAACGGCCGTGGGTTCCGAGAATCAGATCGTTGTCGCGCGGATGGATGAGAATGTCGTCAACCGGGACAGTCGGCAGATTCTGCCGGATCTGTGTCCAGTTTGCCCCATGATCCATCGAAGCAAACAGCCCGAATTCCGTTCCGACAAACAGGAGATTGATATTACGCGGATGTTCACGAATGACATGCACAATACCCGAATTCTGCGGTAGATTTGACGCAATTGATTTCCATGTCTCGCCAAAATCCGTGGTCCGGTAAACATAGACCTTGAAATCGCCCATGCGGTGTCCGTCAAATGTAGCGTAGGCCGTCCCCTCGCTTTCACGTGAGGCAACAACGCGCGACACATAAGTCCCTTTTGCGAGTCCGGGCACTTTGTCGACGACATTCTTCCATGTTGCCGAGTCGCGGGTGACCTGTAGATTTCCGTCGTCGGTACCGACCCACAGAACGCTCTTGTTTACTGGCGACTCGGAGATTGTGGTGATCGCCGGATAGTTTTGAACGCCATCGTGTCGCGAACGCGTGTTCTTGTCAGGCACCTTGCCCATCACTGACAGAGTATTTCGGTCGACGCCCGTCGTCACGTCACCGCCGATCCTGGTCCAGTTGTCGCCGCGATTCGTCGACTTGAACAGAAAGTTACCGCCGTAGTAAACGGTGTTCGAATCATACGAAGAGATCAAGATCGGTGAATTCCACTGAAAACGGTAGGGCTTTTCACCTTCGTCTTCGCTCGGACGAATACTCTTGCTTTCACCGGTTAGCGTGTTTCTACGGCTCACATTGCCGTCTTGTGACTCTGTATAAACAGTATTTGTATCGTTCGGATCAGGCTGGGCATAAAATCCATCGCCGCCGCCGATCGTGTACCAGTCGTCATTTGTGATACCGCGAGGGTTGAACGACATGCTCGGCCCGCACCAGGCATTATTATCCTGCAAGCCGCCGCATATCTTGTACGGCATCCCGTTGTCCGCACCGACCTCATAAAACTGGCCGATCGGCACTGTATTTGCGTAGTCCCATGTTTTACCGCGGTCATACGTCATATTTATGCCGCCGTCGTTGCCCGTCATCAGGTGATCTGAGTTATGCGGGTCGATCCATATAGCGTGCGTATCAGCATGAGGTGCCCGTGCGAAATTGCCCGAAAACGTCTTTCCGCCGTCGTCGGAATATTGCATCGTCACACCTGCAACCCACAGGCGCTGATCGTTATTTGGATCAACACGTATTTGCGAGAAATACATCGGACGCGGATTGCTGGTCATATCGCTCATCCGGGTCCAGGTTTCTCCCTTGTCGATTGAACGATAGACGCCGCCGTTAGCGTGTTCTATCAACGCATAGACAATATTCGTGTCTTTTGGATATACGACGATCGCATTGCGTCCGGTTTCAGTTAGATCGACGGGCCTGGGTGTCGCGGCGTTTTCCGTGTCATACGGCATTCCCTTTGTGATCTTTGTCCAGGTCTTGCCGCCGTCATTGGATTTGTAAATACCGCTGCCCTCGCCGCTGCCGTTAAAGCCGAAAACGGTACGCCGGCGTTGGTAGGTGGCTGCATAGAGAATATTCGGGCTGTCGATATCGACCGCGATGTCCGACGCCCCGGTGTCGTCATTGACCTTCAATACATGCGTCCATGTCTTGCCGCCATCGACAGTCTTAAAAACTCCACGTTCGGGACTTGCCGCCCAGAGATTACCTGTCGCGGCAACCCACACAATGTCAGGATTGGTGGGATGTACGACGATACGCGCAATGTGCAACGTTCCGGCGAGGCCCATGTTCTTCCACGTCTTGCCCGCATCCAGCGACTTGTAGATCCCGTTGCCCCATGATGAACTTTGGCGGTTATTCGCTTCACCTGAGCCCGCCCAGATAATTGAGGTATTCGAGGGCGAGATCGCTATATCTCCGATGCTGGAGACCGATTCCTTGTCAAAAAGGAACGTCCAGGACGTGCCGCCGTTGGTCGATTTCAGGATACCTCCCGCAGCGGTCGCCACATAGATCGTCTTTGGATCGTTTGGTACAACCTCGATATCGTCGATGCGGCCGCCCATCGTTGCAGGCCCGATCTCACGGAATTTCAGGCTCGACATTGCCGACTGGAAAGTATTTCCCGGCGCCGGAGTTGGCGTCGGGGCCGGTGTCGGTGTAGGTGTGGCTTTCCCCGCTTTTGGCTTGCCTTTGAGTTCGTCTTTGGTCGTGTTTTGGGCCGTGACGTTTAGAACGATTGCCGATAGTAGCAAGAAAAAGACGCAAATGCCCTTTCGGGCGCGGAATATTCTCATTTTGTTAAGTCCTCTAGAAGCAGAATTTAGGTTAGAACCAAAAACCAAAAGTAGAACGCACCTTGTTTGATTTAGTACCAATTTAGGACAGTTTTTTTTAATACGCAACTAATACGGGAGCCCGAACGCAAAGTTTACAAATATTTACACTCCGTAGCGATAGTAGACACCATTCCATGGAGGAACGAGTGCCGCGTAACTGCAGGTAAGTAAAGCCCGAGATGCTTATGGCTTTGGCACGGGCTTCGGGGCGACGGTCGGGATCGTCCGTTTTTTTTCCGCCGCGAGGTAATGGGCCTCCGCTTTACCGGTTTCGAACGTCCTTATTATTCGTCGGAAAAACTCAAGTCCCATGTAAAAGCCGCGATACCTTCGCCGTGTTCGATCGCAAACGTACCGCCGACACCAGCAAATCCGTCAGTTCCCGAACCCGGAACAACGTCGCCGTACCACGGCCCGTTGCCTGCGGCATCGCGAACACCATAGTGCTGGATAACAAACTTGCCTCCGCGTTCGCCAGCCTTTGCCGAAACCCGTTCGATAACCACGTAGCCGCCAGTCTGCTCAGGCGTTTGTAGCAGAAGGCCGTAGCCGACGCTCGTGCCTTCAAGCTCGCCGCCAAATGATTTGCGGATCGTCGCCCGCGACACGTCCGCCAATTCCTCAACGACGCCATCGCCCGCAATGTCCCAACCTTTGATCTCGAATGTTGATGTGAATTTCATATGTTTATTTAATCCCAAAAATCGCTAAAAGAATATTTT